>NZ_JAUBQH010000172.1:0-1267 GCF_036701145.1 Microcoleus sp. Pol17C6 | reverse complement strand
CTGACGGGGTGACAGGTTGCCTGAAAATCATACAGTCCGGCAATCCTAGACAAATCGCCTAGAAAAATATAGGGTAAGAAAGCTTCTTACCCAAAAACACTTAAATGATACCAGAATTATATCATGCTCATTTGTTAGAAAAGCTGACACGTTCTCATTACTTATTGACAATTTTATTGATTCAAGTAGTGCAATCGATTAAAGAAGTCACATTGGAAAGCATAGCAACAAAACTAGCGATGCCCATTAAATTTGAAAGTAGAAGAAAAAAGATTCAGAGATTTTTATCGGAGGATGAATGGACTCTAGATAGTATTTGGTTGCCACTGGTGATTGGTTGGATTAAAGGTAGTGTCAACCAAAATAAGGTTGTATATTTAGCAATAGACCGAACCAAATGGCAATCAAATAATATTTTGATGGTTAGCATGATTTGGCGAAAAAGAGCTATTCCTATTTATTGGAAAGTCCTTGACAAACAAGGGAACAGCACATTGGAAAATCAACAATTCGTATTAACGCCAGTATTCGCCGCCTTATCAAATTATAAATTGCTCGTGTTAGGAGATCGTGAATTTTGTAGTGTTACCCTGGCAAATTGGCTGGGGGAGAAGAAAGTAGATTTCTGTTTACGACTAAAAAAGAATGTTTGTATCAAGACGGAATTGGAGTTATGGACTGAACTAAAAATGCTAGGATTAGAGCCAGGAAATAGCTTTTTCAATCAAGAAGTAACAATCCGAAAAACCGCACCAGTTACAGGGTTTAATTTGGCAGGTAAGTGGCTGGGTAAATATCGAAATATTACTACAGAAGAACCTTGGTATATTCTGACAAGCTTGGCAAATATACAAGCAGCAGTTGATGCTTATGCAAAAAGATTTGGAATTGAAGAAATGTTTAGAGACTTTAAGGGTGGAGGATATAACCTAGAAAGGACTAATCTCACGGGCGAGCGATTGAGTAAATTATTAATTCTGTTATCACTAGCATACTTGAAGAGTATAATCCAAGGGATAGAAATTAAGTCAAAGCAAGTTCAAGAATATCTAAGCAGAAAAACAGAAAGTCACAGAAAATATGCACGTCATAGCACTTTTTATATTGGACTTTGGGGTGAATCATGGGTCGATTTGATGTTTAGTAATTGGCAGGTTGTTATTGAATTAATGTCTTTGTCTCCACATAAACTACCTAATTATCAACAAGGCATAAGAGCTATGAGGCTTATTCTATCAGCGTTATAGACGACTTGTCGCCCCGACAG
>NZ_JAUBQH010000171.1:0-1277 GCF_036701145.1 Microcoleus sp. Pol17C6 | reverse complement strand
CTGGGGGGGTGACAAAGATGCCTAAGAGATAGACCGAATCAGGGTTGCAGCCCGCATACCTTGTTGGTAAAAGCGGCGTTTATTTCGAGTTAACTTTATAAACTGTTCCACTTCTTGGGAATATTTTTCGAGATAATTCACCCACTTTTCTGCATCTAAGCCAACACCAAATGTACTCCGTCTCCGATATCTTTTTTTAGGTTCTTGACGCCGACATACATATTTTTCTACCTGCTTTTTCCTCAGTTCGGTGCCTTCAAATATTGCCGAACTATAGGAGAGTGTCACGAGCAGAATTATGTTAATCAGTCGGTTGCCTTTTAAGCTAGTTCCTTCCAGATCGTAGCCCCCTGTTTTACAATCTCGAAACATTTCTTCAATGCCCATCCGTTTCTTGTAAGCATCGATCGCTGCCCGCAACGACCCTAAATCTGTGAGAATAAACCACGCTTCATCAACCTTCCATGTCCCATAGTTTCTTTTCCACTTACAAGCAAGATCAAATCCAGTGGCAGGTTGAGTTTTTCTCACTCTTTTACCTTGAAAATATAAAGAGGTTCCTGGTACTATTCCTAATTCATCTAACCGCTGCCAAACTAAATGTTCTATTTCGATACAATGATTCCTCTTCAGTCTCAAGCAAAAAGACACACCCTTTTCCTTAAGCCAGTTCCCTAAGTCGATCGAACAAAATTCACGATCTCCTAAAACGATGACTTTATATTCGGAAAATAATGGTAAAATTTGCTGTAGATTTGTAGTCTGTTCCTCGAAGTTGCTGCTGCCCAATTTGGGCAACAATGACCAGTATAATGGAATTGCTCTTCGCTCCCAGATTAAGCTAACCATGAAAAGATTAATACACCCCCATTGGCTCCGATCTATTGCGATTGATAAGGTTTGACCGACAGAGCAATAAGTAGTCAACCAGTAAGTAATTAATGGGAACCAAATTAATTCGATCGTCAAGTGAGGTAAATCTAAAAATCTTTGTAATTTCCGTCGCCGACTTTCGGCTGTAATTAGACAAGGAAACACTCGGGAGAGTCGCTCTAATCTCACTTGTTTTTCCGCTCGCATTAAAGATAATAAGGTTGTCATCACCAAAAACTGAGATGGCGTCAGGTATTTTTGTAAGTGAGTCTGGTAGAATCTTGGTATCATTAATTTTTTAGATAGGCAAGCGTGTAACAATTCTGCTGCCTATCTTTTTTTACCACAAGTTGGCTCAATCCTTACTAGCTATGGGTTTTGGGTGGGTTGTCACCCCCCCAGAA
>NZ_JAUBQH010000170.1:0-1283 GCF_036701145.1 Microcoleus sp. Pol17C6 | reverse complement strand
ACAGAGAAATGATACATACCCCGATAAATCATTTCTAATGAAATCCGTTCAATTGGTACTCCTAATTCATCGGCAACTGCATCTCCTAAATCTACTAAAACCGCATAAAATAGCCAAGTCCCCCAGATTTGGAGCTTGATTCCGTTTAATGAACCTGTCCATAAATAGCTCAGATTTAATAATCTTTTTACTGTAGAAAATGCCTCTTCTATTCGCCAGCGTCTGTGATATAAATCTGCTACTACATAGGGGGGCAATATTTCAGGTTCTCGGACACTTGTCAGATAAGAACGCCAGGAAGTCTTGGAGCGAATTTGTACTAATCTTATAGTCAAGGCTGGTGTCTTTTTTGTCCCTGCACCTATTTTAATTATCTGGTCTTTGATATCATAGGTATTTGTTAATACCCGCTCTACCTGATAAGATGCACCTTTCTTGATTCGAGTGATAAATCCAATTTCTTGAGAAATGAGTTTTGACCAAAAAGCGAAGTGATAGAAGCCTCGATCCAATAATAGTAAGGTTTTCGGCTTAACTATTTTTAGTAAATCTTCCTCCCAATTAGTATCTGCTTGTTTCGGATTTTCCCCAAACCAAATTTCTTCGGGAAGATGAGTTACTAGGTCTATAATTACTCCCATTTTTCCGGCTAGTTGACCAATTGGCACATCTGATAAACTTTGTAGCTTCTTAAATAATGCTTCTAATGTTGAGCCATCAGCTATCCAGATATTATCAAAGCTTTTTAAGGCAAATTGTACGCTATCTGGTAATGGTCTCGATTTTCTTGTTAACCATTCCCGACGAAAATGAGGCAGTAATTCTTTAAATACTTTTTCAAATAAAACTGCGGGAAAAGTTAAAAATCTTTGTGATAATGCTTGTTGACTAATTTCAGACGGCTCACACCATAAAAATCCTTCTCTATTTAATAATCTAGTTAATTCTGTTACTCCTGCTACATTTCGCCATAAAAGACTTAATATTGCTGCCATCATTAATGGTAGTGTCAGAATCCTATCTCTTAAATTTAGTTGGCGATAAAAAGTTTTTTGAGCAGCCATTGCTGGAATTAATAAATCTTCCAGGTGATTCGCGATCACTTCATTTTCTACTTGGGGACTATTTTTTTTCTTTGCATGATCTCGGTTGATTCGTTTTTTGCTAGTCATAACTGGTTCAACTATGGCTCAACTGCTTGACCCGTAAAGGTTTCATCCTATTTTACCTTTTTTGGTCTACCCCCTTGACAATTTGCACTTTTTCTTAACTTGTCACAAATG
>NZ_JAUBQH010000009.1:72464-138175 GCF_036701145.1 Microcoleus sp. Pol17C6 | reverse complement strand
TTTTGGCTGGCATACATTCTAACTAATGAGCGCTTATTTTATATTTATATTATACAATCTAGCTGCGTATCAGCTTATCCCTGTTGAATCAGGAAGCCAGCGCTGTACCACTTAAGTGGTCAGCGTCTGGTAGTTCACTAACATTTACTGGAGTTAATGTAAGGTTCACCATAAGCACCGCACAGCTTAACTAAAAACTCAAAAGTTTTAAATCAGCATCCCCGCGATACAAGCAGTCATAAAACAAGCCAAAGAGCCAGCAATCATCGCCCTCACGCCCAACCTCGCCAAATCGCCTTGCCGCTGCGGAGCCATCGCGCCAATTCCCCCAATCTGAATCCCGATCGAACCAATGTTAGAAAACCCGCACAAAGCATAAGTCGAGATAATTTGCGATCGTTCAGAAATCGCCTGTTGTTTCACCAATTCCATCAAATCTAAATAAGCAATAAACTCATTCAAAATCGTTTTTTTTCCCAAAACAATCCCCACCGCTGCACAATCAGCCCAAGGCACCCCCATCAGCCAAGCAAGCGGAGCCATCAAATAAGCAAAAATTAATTCTAGCGACAACTGAGGCAAACTAATTAGCCCTCCAAACCACCCCAAAAGCGCATTAAAAAAAGCCAACAAACCCAAAAAAGCAATCAGCATGGCTGCCACATTCGCCGCCAACTTCAACCCGTCGCTAGCACCCGGAGCCGCCGCATCCACAGCATTAGCATAAACCTTTTCCACCTTCACCTCCACCTCCCCAGCAGTCAGCGACTTTTCAGTTTCTGGGTAAAGCAATTTAGAAATAGCCAAAGCTGCTGGTGCAGACATCACCGACGCCGCAATTAAATGTTGAGCCGGTACTCCAAAAGAAATATAAGCTGCCATGACTCCGCCGGCAATTGTGGCAAATCCTCCCGTCATGACAGCATGGAGTTCCGAGAGCGTCATTGCCGCCAAATAAGGTTTAATTAACAAAGGAGCTTCCGTTTGCCCGATAAAGATATTCGCAGCACAAGAAAGCGTTTCTGCGCCCGAAGTTTTCATGGTTTTAATCATCAACCAGGCCACTGCTTGGACAACTCGCTGCAAAATGCCGTAGTGATAAAGTAGGGTGATAAACGAAGAGAAAAAAATGATAGTCGGCAGCACTTTAAAAGCGATAAAGTGTTCGGCAAAATTGTCTCCAAAGATAAACTTCGCCCCCACATCAGAAAAATTGAGAAACTGCGTCACCAAATCTGCCAAAAATTTAAAGACAGCCAAACCAGGAGCAGTTTTGAGAATCAAAATAGCAAAAATTAGCTGTAATGCAATTCCCCACAGTACGGGTGGCCACTTGACAGCGCGCCGATTAACTGAAAAGGCGTAGGACAAACCGACAAAAACAGCTAACCCGAATACAGAAATAAGTCGTTCCATTTAGCAATTTTTAGAGAATGTGGAGGAAGCATTTATCGTTACCAAGCTCTGGTAATCCAGGTTAACAGTCCGATCGTACTTTATCTCGTTTCCGGAGGTGGCCATGAGTTCGCGGCGCGGGGCGCACAGCCCCGGAGAGGGTATAATACACGATGCAGTCCGATCGCATACAATCTGGGCCAGTTTCGCTTACAATAAAAGGCTAAACCTCAAAATTACGGCGCAGCCTCATTGCTGCTACTTTTATGTCTCTACCTATAGTTGCTATTATTGGACGCCCCAATGTAGGCAAATCGACGATCGTCAACCGTTTAGCCAACACCCAAGACGCGATCGTCCACGACGAAGCAGGAATCACGCGCGATCGCACTTACAGACCAGCATACTGGGGCGATCGAGAATATCAAGTCGTAGACACCGGCGGGCTAGTATTCGACGACGAGACAGAATTTCTGCCTTTAATTCGCGAACAAGCCATGGCAGCCCTGGCAGAAGCCAGCGCAGCCATTTTCGTAGTAGACGGACAAACGGGGCTCACCGGCGGCGACGAATCGATCGCATCTTGGCTGAGACTGCAAAAAGTCCCAGTCATTCTCGCCGTTAACAAATGCGAATCCGAAAATACAGGGCTTACCCAAGCAGCCGACTTTTGGCAATTGGGACTGGGAGAACCTTACCCAATTTCCGGCATTCACGGCAACGGCACCGGCGAATTGCTGGACAAATTAATTACTTACCTTCCTACAGAAGTATTACCAGAAGTTGAGGAAATTAAAGTAGCAATTATCGGTCGTCCCAACGTCGGCAAATCGAGTTTGTTAAACGCATTTCTAGGAGAAAATCGCGCTATAGTCAGCCCGATTTCCGGAACAACCCGCGACGCGATCGACACCTTAGTAGAACGCAACGGTAAAACCTACCGCCTGATCGACACAGCCGGAATTCGTAAAAAGAAAAACGTCGAATACGGCGCAGAATTTTTCGGGATCAACCGCGCTTTCAAAGCCATCCGCCGCGCCAACGTCATACTGTTAGTAATTGACGCAATAGACGGCGTTACCGATCAAGACCAAAAATTAGCCGATCGCATCAGCGAAGAAGGTCGCGCCTGTATCATAGTCGTCAACAAATGGGACGCAGTAGAAAAAGACTCCGACACCATCTACGAGTACGAAAGAGAAGTAAGAACCCGACTTTATTTCCTCGACTGGGCCGAAATGATTTTTGTTAGCGCCATGAGTGGACAGCGAGTTGAAAAAATCATTGAATTAGTAGACAAAGCCTCAGACGAACACAAACGCCGCGTCCCTACCGCCGTGATTAACGAAGTCATAGAAGAAGCCACAACCTGGCACTCAGCCCCAGTTACCCGCCAAGGAAAACAAGGCAAAATCTATTACGGTACTCAAGTGCGATCGCAGCCACCGACAATCGCCCTATTTGTCAATGATCCCAAACGCTTCACCGAAAATTACCGCCGCTACATGGAAAGCCAATTCCGCAAACATCTAGGCTTTACCGGTACACCAATGCGGCTACTTTGGAGAGGCAAAAAAGTTCGTGCCACAGAAATGAGCACAACAAACAGAGCACTGCGCGTCAAGTAATTTTCGATTTTAGATTCAATAAAAAACGCAATTTAACGACCAAAGCAAATTGCGTTTTTTTCTATTCTCTTCCTTCTCTTCCTTCTTGCCGTCCTTCGCGTCTTCGCGGTTCAATAAATTAGTATTATTAATAATCGACAATCTAAAATCTAAAATCTAAAATCCCAAGATGGACTTACTTCGATCGCTCCCCATAGGACTTTACCTAGAACAACCAGTAACCTGGCTTCACAGGCTAGACTCCCGCGTAAAATTAGCTTGGTTGATGACATTTCTGATTGCACCAATACTCGCCAATCCCATCTGGCGGTTGATGCTAGTAGGAATGTTAATCTTACTGACACTAACAGCAGCAATTCCCTTGCGCGTGTGGAAACAGCAAATGGGAATGCTGCTGCTATTCTGCCTATTAGTATTTTGCCTCAGCGCGATCGCCCCCGACGGACTCCCCGCAGAACACCAGCCCCGCATCCCCGCCGACGAATTAACCTTTTCCCAACAGCCGGCAACCCTTCGGGCCCCTCAAAAGCCCAAACCATGGTACCAATCTTTTAACTTAGGCTCAAACTCCCCAATCCCCAATAATCCCAAAGCCCAAAGCCCAAATCAACTCCCCCAACCCACAAACTACCGTTACGTTGTATTCAAACAAGGCCCGATTAAAATCACCCGCAAATCCCTAGATTTAGCTATCAACGTCAGCACCCTATTTTTCACAGTAATTTACAGCACCAACCTCTACCTTCTCACCACAGCCAGCGAAGAAATTACCGCCGCGATTGAAAACTTAATGCAGCCTCTGCGCCGCTTGAACTGGCCTATTACCGAAATAGCCTTAACATTAACTTTATCTTTGCGATTCATTCCCCTAGTATTGGAAGAAATACAAAATTTAGTGCGATCGGTCAGAACCCGAGCGATAAACTGGAAAAAACTCGGATTTCGCAGCGCCGCTCAAGTGTGGTTGATGATAGCGGAGCGGCTGTTAGAAAACTTGCTCCTGCGAGCTGAACAAATAGCCAGCGCGATGAAAGTTCGCGGCTTCACCAGTCCCGATCGACACCGTGTAGAATGGCACCAATTGCAATTGAAAATCCGAGATTGGATCGCCCTCGGATGCTTGATCGTCCTCTGGAGCGCCCGCTTCGTTTGGGGTTGGGACAGTTGAGATTTGAGATTTGAGATTTGAGATTGATTGATTGATTGATTGATTGATTGATTAGATTTGAGATTGAAGAATTGGGAAGGACTGATTCGAGTTTCAGATATCGGGGCTCTTCACGAGGGATTGGCCCTACAAGAGAATGAAACAGCCCTGGATTCGAGCGGGGTTTGGAGGACGAGCCGACATTTGAGTAAGTTTTGTCTGGTACGCGACAGTCCTGCTAAAGTAATGGAGACAAATATTTAGAGAACCAAGACCTTGAACATCTATCTTGGGACAGATATCGTATATGTTCCGCGCATACAAGCCGCATTAGACCGGTTTGGCGATCGCTTCCTCGAAAAAGTTTACACGCCCGCCGAACAAAGGGATTGCGGGCAACTAAATTCTCAACACAGCAGCATTAAAGGTAAAATGAATCGAGTTTCCTGCAACCAACTAGCGGGGCGCTGGGCAGCAAAAGAAGCCGTTGTCAAAGCTCTAGGCACGGGATGGCGGGGAATACGGTATGCAGATGTGGAAATTCGGCGCTCCGAAAACGGTGCTCCCAAGGTGCAACTGCACGGAACCGCAGCAGCACAAGCCTCTGTTTGGGGAAATTGCCAGTGGCAATTGAGCCTCAGCCACGACGGAGACTATTGCACGGCTACGGCGCTCGCCCTTTGTACCCCGCCGTCAAACAACGCCGTCGGGCGATCGAGTGAAACTAAAATCTAAAATCTAAATCTTTAATCTAAAATTGATCGATTGTGAGCGTGAATGACTACCGAAACTTACCTGAATCATCCAAACTTTGGCCTCCTCTTCAGGGTATCCCAGGTTGAAGACAGCCAAGAATTATTTACCACCCTATACGCCCAGCGCCTGTTTTTTTTGGTGACAAACGGCCCTGGCGGGCTGAGATTTGAACCAATCAGCCGATCCGACGCTCGCCTCATGGTCGAAATTCGCCTGCGAACCCTGCGTCGCAGCGGTCAATATCAAGAGTACGACCAATTGCAGACCATTCACCAGCGCACGTTTCAATAACGAAAATCAGTAATTTGGTAATTGGTAACTGTCTTAATTTTCATTCCCTCCAGTTCCCAGCGTTGAGTACCCATGACCATAGCCTCTCGAATTAACAGCATTCGCCAACAGTTGCCCGAATCAGTGCGGTTAATTGCCGTTACCAAACAGGTACCGACTGATGCTATCCGCGAAGCATACGACGCCGGTATCCGGGATTTTGGCGAGAGTAAGGTTCAAGAGACTGCCGAAAAACAAACTCAACTGCAAGATTTGCCGGATATCAACTGGCACTTGATCGGCCACTTGCAAGCCAACAAAGCCGCCAAGGCCTTAGAGCATTTCCAGTGGATTCACTCTCTCGACAATTTAAAACTCGCTCAGCGACTTTCGCGCTTGGCGGGGGAAATGTCCTGCTCTCCCCAAGTCTGCCTGCAAGTCAAAATGTTGCCCGACCCGGACAAATACGGCTGGAGCGTTCCAGAACTGCTGGCCGACCTTCCAGAACTCAGCAAATGTCAGCATATCAAAATTCAAGGTTTGATGACAATTCCTCCGCTGGGATTAGATGACTCGCAAATCCTAGAATTATTTAACAGCACTCACGAACTTGCACAGAAAATCCAGCAGCAAAATTTGCCCTGCATTCAAATGCAGCAGCTATCGATGGGGATGTCGGGGGATTATCATTTGGCAATTCAAGCAGGTGCTACTATGGTACGGCTAGGACAAACCTTATTTGGCTCTAGGAGGGGATAAATAATTGAAATCTTCTAATAAAGACAATTTAGGTTAAATATAGAGTAGTCAGCCGCCCGCGACTAACGCGCAACGCGAGTATAGTCGGGGCAGCCAAGTCGTGAAGGAGCGTGAATCATGAATATTTTTTCTAAACTGCGAGATTTTGTAGGCATCAACAATGAGCCTGAGTACGATGACGTTTACGACGAAACGGAAGGGGAGCGCTATCAGAACTTCTACCAAGCGCCTGAACCGAACCCCGCTGCCGTCGCCGCAGCAGAAGAAGAACGTCGTCAAAATCGTAGAATGCGGGAGCGGTCAGTAGTAGGATCGACAGGTATGGATGTCGTTGCACCAACCGGCGGAGTAGGGTCAGTAATGAATAACGTGATAGGAATGCCTGGAGCTATGAACGGGATTTCGGAAGTAGTAGTAATGGAGCCGCGCACTTTTGAAGAGATGCCGGCAGCAATTCGAGCCCTTAAGGAACGGAAGTCTGTGGTTTTGAACCTGACGGTGATGGACCCAGACCAAGCGCAAAGAGCTGTGGACTTTGTGGCGGGCGGTACTTATGCCCTGGACGGTCATCAAGAGCGAATTGGTGAAAGTATTTTCTTGTTTACGCCTAGCTGCGTGCAGGTGAGAACTCAGTCTGGTGTGGTTCACGAAGTTCCTCCTGCTCAAGGACGCCCTCGTCCTGCTGCTCCTGCACCAACAGTCTGGCCGGCAGAACAAGCTCCAATCGCTCAGTAGTCAGTAGTTAGTAGTCAGTAGTCAGTAGTCAGTAGTTAGTAGTCAGTAGTCAATAGTTAACAACTAATAACTGTGGAATAAACACTGCGGATTAATAACATTAGCTAACAACTAAGTAACCAATGACAACTGACAACTGACAACTGACAACTGACAACTCAAAAGTGACAAGTGACAACTGACTAATGACTAACATAAAATTTGGTACGATCGGCGGCGGGGTAATGGGAGAAGCTCTCTTATCCCGCTTAATTGCACAAAAAGTTTATTTGCCTTCAGAAATCTTGGTGAGCGACCCACAACTTCAACGTCGCCAATTTTTGACTGAAACCTACGGGATTGGAACAACAGCCAGCAATCTAGAAGTTGCTGCCGCTACAGAAGTGCTGTTTTTGGCGATTAAACCGCAAGTTTTTGATACGGTAGCTTTGGAGTTGGCCGTGGCGGCCGATCGCAAACAGGGAAATAATGGAGAAACGGCTAATTCCCAGCCAGAAGCGCTGGTAGTGTCGATTTTGGCAGGAGTGCCACTGAGCAAGCTAGAACCCGCGTTCCCAGGGCGGGGAGTGCTGCGGGTGATGCCGAATACTCCGGCCACGGTAGGAGCGGGAATGAGCGCGATCGCCCCGGGAAAACTTGTTCAACCGGCTGATTTAGAATTGGTAAAGCGCATCTTTCAGGCCGTAGGAGAAGTGGTAGAAGTACCTGAGAGTATGCTCGATGCGGTGACAGGGCTTTCCGGTTCCGGGCCTGGTTATGTAGCAGTTTTAATTGAGGCATTGACAGATGGCGGAGTTTGTGCAGGACTGCCACGGGCGATCGCCTCTCAATTAGCTTTGCAAACTGTATTCGGTACGGCGAAGCTAATGCAAGAAACGGGAATGCACCCGGCACAATTGAAAGATCAAGTTACAAGTCCCGGCGGCACGACTATTGCGGGAATTGCTAAATTAGAGAGTAGCGGCTTTCGTTCTGCCCTAATCGAAGCAGTGAAAGCAGCTTGTTTGCGTTCTCAAGAATTGGGCAAATAAGTCAGGAATAACGCACAGAAACAATCATAAACGAGTTCAATCGCACTTTAAACCTGCCGCTTTTGCCGTCCGATATTTGACGGGAACAAAAGCTACACCAAACTGTTCTTTTCGACACTTGACAATATGCACTAACTCGGGTTGAAAATTTTGGCGATCGCCGTTCGCATCAAACTCAATATTTCCGGTTGCTCCTGTGGCGCTAAAATTCGGACTCGCAATAGTTTTCTGCATCCCTTCGCGACTGGGTTGCTGTTGCATTTCTATTGCTTTAATTAGCGTCCGAGTTGCATCGTAGGTTAAAGCTGTGCGGTGGTTGACGTTTCCTCCCCAAAGCTTTCGAGCATTATCGGCAAATGTGCGGTTGGGAGCAGTTAAAGGATGCCAAGAGGATGATGTCACCAGTTTCTCAAAAGACGGTAACTGGGAAGCGGTTTCTAAGGTTTTCTGGCTATAGATTCCCCCGGTTCCCACTACCCAATTGCGATCGCCATTGGCTTTAATAAGTGCCATTGCATTTTTGACTGCATCCGGGACATGACTCGTAGTTAAGACGATCGCTGTTTTATCACTGCGTTCGACTTCTTGTAATGCTAGTTCAACATTGAAATTTTTCTTACACAAATCGAATTCAGTGATGCTAAAAATATTTCCTCCTGCTTGTCTAAACTGTTTTCTGAATTCTTCCCACAATGAAGAAGTAGCTTGAATCTCAGGACAGTAGAAACCCACCGCTTTTTTCTGACCTGCCTTTTCACTCAGATACTTTTTGAAAGCTTCAGCAGTAATTTGATTTCTAGGGACAGTGCGAAAGAAAAACTTCCGAGGTTTTTCTGTTAATTGTTCAGTTGTACTCCCAGGCGAAATTAAGACCAAGTGATCTTTGTCATAAATATCGACTGTATGCACAGTCATCTTGCTAGTATAGTGACCGACGACACCCAAAATCTCGGTTTGCTTGACGAGTGAAGAGGCCCTAGCTTGTGCCTCTGCTTTCAGATTGGCATCGTCAGCGATAATGACTCTAATACCCTTGCCATTAATGTCTTTACCTGGTAAAAAATCTTGACCTGGAAAGTCGTTATTGCGCTCGGAATTAAAAAGTCCTAGATTGACTTCTGTTTGGGCGTGGGCTATGCCGCGCAGCATTTCTTTAGCCAAATCAGAATTGACAGTACCTCCTTCGGTGTTGCTGATGGGAACGGCAACTGCAATGGTGTAATAATCAGCTTTTTTCGCCTTCAAAAGGGCATTATTCAGGTAAATTAAAGTTTCTGGATCTTTGCGTTCGTCTTCGTTCCACGATTGTTTAAATAAATTAAATGCTGATTGATAGTTAGTAGTAAAAAAATCATTAATTCCCCGTTGTTTTAAGCGAGAACTCGATGTTTTTATCAGGATTTCCTCGCCACAACTCACAGCATCTCCCTGGATTAAAGGACAAGTTTGAGGTGTAAAAATTTTGTGTATTAAAAATGCTGCTAGCCCGAGGCATCCTGCGATCGCGATCGGCAAGCAGACTCTCAATGTATCTTGCCATTGGCGTTTAGGCTTCGGCAGCAGAGGTTGTTGTGAAGGGGGGGCAGGTGAGTGCAACGCTGTTAGCGAGATCAAATCCTGCAACACTTCAGCAACAGATTGGTAGCGATCGTTAAAGTGGTAGCGCACCATCTTATTTAAAACTTTTTTCAGCTTGTCGCTAATTTGTACCATCGGGCGATCGTCAGTTGAGTAGTGCCAGACGAGTTCCCCAGTTTTTTTATCATGAAAAAAGTCTTCAATATCTAACCCTGCGATCGCTTGAATGCCGATGATTCCCGCAGCATAGATATCGCTGTTAAATCTTGGTTGATTTTTCCACTGTTCGGCTGGCATATAACCGTCTGTACCGATGACGCGAGTTTGAGTTATTTGACCGTTCTCGATCGCCAAAGTGCCGATCGCTTTTACTGCCCCAAAGTCAATTAACACAATTTTGCCGTCAAGCTGGCGCCGGATTAAGTTTGACGGTTTCAGATCGCGGTGAATAATACCTTGAGAGTGGACGCAATCTAAAACTGACAAAATATCTTGCAATAAATCAATAACTTCTGACTCCTGAAACTGCCTGAGAGATGCAAGTTCTTTGTTGAGCGGATTTCCTTCGATGTATTCTTGAATTAAGTAAAATTTTCCCTGTTCTTGAAAGCGATCGATTAACTTGGGAATCTGCGGACACTTATCGAGATACTTCAGGGTTTTAGCTTCTTTTTCAAATTGGTGCTGTGCTTCCTCCAACAGCCGCTCATCGTTAGATTCAGGAGGGGGAATTTCCTTGACGACGCACAGAGGATTATCGGGGCTGCCCAAAGCGTCGTTAGCCGTATAGGTTTTAGCAAACCCTCCCTCACCTAATTTAGCGATAATTCGGTAGCGATCGCGCAGAATATCCCCTGGATTCAGACACCTAAATTGTTCCATCCCCTTAACTCGCTGCACTCGTTGGTGTCGAGCGTACCACAAATATGACTTTTATGAACTCAAAGTTATGACTTTTATGAACTCAAAGTTATGAATATATGAATTGATTTTGAGATTGGCTTATTTAATAATCTTGGCATCTGAGATTTTAGGAACAAAATATTTTATGGCTTTACAAAGAGACCCATCAGGAGTGCCTCGCTTAGTTGGCGACAATACATCTGAATCTGTTGAGTTATCCGTCGCTAATTCCCGATTCGGAGGTGTAACTAATTTCCCCTCGGGAGTATGGATGCTTGGAGGTGACGATACAGTCATAGGCTCAACAGCTAGCGATTTGGTTTATGGCAATGAAGGGGAAGATATTATCAGAGGGAATTTTGGCAACGATTCTTTACTTGGGGGAAGAGGGAAAGACGCAATATATGGAACTGAAGGCAATGACTCTCTAAACGGAGGTCAAGATGGAGATTTACTTTTTGGTGAGAGTGGCAATGATATTTTATTGGGAGGTAAAGGCAATGATTTTTTAGTCAGCGGTAGCGGAAATGACACTTTGGTGGGAGGCTTGGGTCGCGACTTTTTAGCAGGTTTGGGTGATAGTAGTTCACTCAAAATCGGGGGCAGCAACTTGTACGTCCTTCAAGCAGAATCCGGAGTTAGAGATGTCAATAATGCCGATCTCATTGTAGGTTTCAGACAACCTTTCGATAAAATTGGATTAGCAGGCGGTTTAACTGTGAATGATATAGTGTTGGAAAACTTGACAAATGTGCCAATTACGGTACAGCTAGAATTTCCGCAAGTTGCGGGTTCTGTTGTCACGCCAGAGCAATCACAGCTATTAAAACCCGTATCGATAGTGAGTTCCGGGACTCTGATCAAAGTCAGGAATTCAGGAGATGCAATCGGTTTTGTTGAGGGTGTAACGCCTGTGCAACTGCAAAACAGCATTCTAAACACCATTATCCCTGTTCAGGGATTCTGAGCTGTATAATGCGCTGCCATGCCTGCTATAAAAGCTTAATTGGAGATTGGACAGAGAAATAGTAATCTGCAACCAGCCGTACAACAATACTACCGATCAATCGCTAGCTGCTGTTTCCAATTTCTCTCCAATCCTCGGTTCAGTACCGTTCAAAAGCCGCTGAATATTGCTGCGATGCCGCACAATTACAAATACGCCGCCCGCAAGGCCAAACAATACATAAGCTAGCGGCTGATGTAAAGCAAACATCAATCCAGCCACGCTAATTGCCCCGATAATCGAACTTAAAGAAACAATTCGCGACACCGCAAACACGATTCCAAAAATTCCGAAAGTTCCCAAACCAACAGGCCAGTACAAACCAAGCAAAACTCCCAAACTCGTAGCCACAGATTTACCGCCGGTAAACCCCAGCCAAATAGATTTGCTGTGGCCCAAAACAGCAGAGAAACCCGCCAAAGTTGCCATCCAAGGGATGACTGTTTCAGTATTTTCTAAACCTGCGGCGGTTGCTAGCTGGCTGGTAAAATCGAGCGAGTAAATGTAGCGGATTAGGACGATCGCACTTACCCCCTTCAACACGTCAACCAGCAACACCCCCAACCCCGGCCACTTACCCAAAGTCCTCAGTACGTTAGTCGCACCAGTCGAACCCGAACCAACCTCTCGAATATCAATTCCTAGCATCCATTTCCCCAAGGCGTAACCAGTAGGAATCGATCCCAGCAGATAAGCTGCTATTAGCAATGCGCCATTTAAAATTATCCAGCTAGCCATTTTTTAATTTGAGATTTCGTGTACTTTTAAATTTTGCAACCTTTCCCCTAGCATAATTAGCAATTAGCAATTACTCATTAGCAATTACCAATTACCAATTACCAATTACCAATTAAAAATCCTTAGCAGCCATCAAAGTTTGCGGATCGGCAGCAAAGGCCAGCCATAGCGGAAATTGCAGGATTGACAAACTAATTAAATCCTCAGTTTCATCAATGACAATTAGCGGCAATTTGCCATCTTTCACCAGTCGATCGGCTTTTTGAGCCAAAGCTTCCGCCGACTCAAACATAATAATCCCCCTTTCCGGGCCAAAATCGCTGCGAGTAATGCCCAAACAGTCCTGCAAACCCCGGCGCCACTCTCCCAAACGTTCGGGACTGTTGGCGAGCACCAAAGTCCGCACCCGTCCACCGTAGACGCTTCTGAGTACAGAAATAATTGTCGAAGTAATCAAGATATTTTGCAAGCGCGAGCCCATAGTTCGCAAAGCACCCCTTCCTCCTTGGGTGAAAAACCAGTTAGAAACTCGTTCCGCGTGGATGGGTTCAAAAGTGCGACGGAGTTGCCAAGGCGGGCCGTAGTAGTCGGGGACAGTGCGATATTGATCGAGGGTGCGGCGAATTTGTTTGGCTTGTTCTTGAAATCCCTGTTCGGCAAATTTGGGATTTACCGGTGCTGAGGATTGAGACTCCTCAGCAGGAATTTGCTTGGGTGTCTCTTGCATCGGTGGGGTCAAATCTAAGAGTTCGGCGGTGGCGGCCAAATCCTGCAAACTGCCTACTAAATAGTCTTTGAAACCCTGGACTCGAATTGCTAAATCTTGGGAAACGCCGGCAAAAGTGGTTCGCATTTCCTTCTGAATTCGATCGCGCCGGCGTTCGAGTTTTTCTACTTCGATTTGTAGCGCTTGTTTGCGCTGATCTAATTGAATCAAGCCGTCTTGTACCAAACGCCCGATCGATGCTTGAGCCTGGCCCAACGCTTCTATAGCATTGGCTTTGTCGGCTTCCAAGGCTGCAATTTTTTCTGTCAAAGCTTGTTCTTGCTGCTGCAATTCTTTGACTCTCTCTGCCAACTGTTCGGTAACATTTTCTGGGATGTGCGTTACCGTTTCTGCGGTTGCTGTTGGCTGGGAGTCTGTTGGAGGCTCGATTTGAGCGATCGGACTTTCTGATTCGCGATAGTCGGTGTTGGGCGGAATTTGGGCGATTGCGCCTGCTGGGTCCACGAATTGGGCGATTTCGGCATCTTCCTCGCCCAGCGGCAGGTCTGTTTCGCCCGGGAGTTGGGCGGCGGACTCCTGAAGCTCGATAGACAAATCCGGTGTTTGAGATGGAAGTTGGTACTCCGTCTCATTCACGGGTAAATTGACTTCGCCGTCAGCGGTGGGCGCGTCTGGTTGTGGTTGCGGTTCTTGGGTTGGAGATTCGTCTGAATTCATGGGAAATTTTGTTCGGCGTGGGCACGGAAAAGTTAAAAATTAAAAATTAACAACTTTTTTAGTCTTGACGGGGACAGCGCTGTTCTAAGCAGGTCTGTAGCATTTTACGATCGAACAGAACCGGCAGAAAGTGAATGCTGTTAATTTCTTTGAAATAGAACAAAATCGGCACAGCGGGCCAAAATATCCGCCAATTTTGCCATTCTCGGTAAGGAAAGCGGCGGATTAAGTTGGACGATCGATAAATGTCCAAATCGGTTGGGGTGAATTGCAGCCGGAGGGTGGCGGTTTGGTACATCAGAAACAAGCCGAACAGCGAAAGTGGCAAACTTGCCCACTTTTGCACGAACAGCAGCGGTAGGGCGGCCAGTACCAAGACTAAGGGAATCGCATAACTCGGAGCGAGTTCGATCGTACTTGTCGGCGCAGTCGAAGAGGCAGTGGTATTCACGGGTTTAAATCAAGGGTAGTAAACTAATGTTGCCAATTATTCATATTTTATCTGTTTCCTAGCTTACAAGCCTTTGAGTACGCTAGAGCCCGTCCCCTGAAACATCAGCCAAGTCAGGAAAAAGTTCACAATAAAAATAGCCAGTAAAGCCGTCACCACCGCCGTAGTAGTCGATTGACCGACGCCTTTTGCCCCGCCGGTGGTGGTCAAACCCCAGCTAGTGCCGATTACAGCAATCAAGCCACCGAATACAAAAGCCTTAATTGCCGCGCTGCAAATATCCCACAGACTCAGGAAATTGCGGACTGATTCTAAAAACACGCTTTGAGAGATGCCGTACATTGTGGTAGCAATCAGCAGTCCGCCGATAATGCCGGTGACGAGACACATGATCGTTAAAATTGGCAGCATCAAGCAGCAAGCCAGGACGCGGGGAATTACTAAATAGTCGATCGGGTCTGTTCTGAGCATCAGCAGGGCATCTATCTGTTCTGTTACCTGCATCGTGCCGATTTCCGCTGCAAAAGCCGAACCTACCCGTCCCGTCACGATGACGGCTGTTAAGACGGGGCCGAGTTCGCGAGTCAAAGACAAAGCCAAAACGCCACCGACGACATTGCCGGCACCGAGGTTAATAAACTCCCTCGCTACCTGAATAGTAAATACCATGCCGACAAAACCCGCAGTCAGCAAAGCAATCAGCAGAGATTCTGGGCCGACTGCTGCCATTTGGTCGATGGTGTTGCGACGGTGAATTTTGCCCTTCAGCAAGTGCAGCATGACTTGGCCGCCCAATAAAATTGCTGCCAGCAACCGCTGACTCCACAAACTGAGGCTCGAAGATGTAGTGGTGCTCAAGGGGATTTCGAGTGTAGAACAACTGCAAAAAATGAAATCTATCTACAAATCTTAAACAAGTTTTTTCTATAACATTTAAGATTTCTGACAGAACTGGCCACTGAGGGCGATCGCTGCCTATCGTAGAAAAGGACAAGTTTTGTTTGCTTGCACCTTTCGGCAGTTTAGCTGAATTTACTGACTCTTATGAGCATTTTTCCCAATTTTCTTCGCTCTGTACTGCTGACCAGCCTGTTGAGCTTTGTCGCTCCCGTATTGTTAATCGGCGCGGGATTGACTAGCTTTTTGCTGATCGGCTTCGTGCCTGCTCTCCAAGGAGTTGGTCGTTCTGGAGAAGACATGATTTTGCAGTTCTTAGCTACTTTCGGCAGCGGCTGTCCCCTCCAGGGCTTTTTCGTCATTGGTCTAACTTTTGGTTTAGTGGGTGCTTTGTTTGATACCTACGCTTCTTATCAGCATTCGCGGTGGAGTTAATTTTGTTTCGTTATATGTCGAATTTAAGATTTTAGGTTGGGAATTCTAAATTAAATCTAAAATCTCAAATTGTTGGGTTCCGATGCGATCGAATACCGCCACCTGCAATGACTTCGCCCACAAACGGATAGTTGCTAGCAGACAGGAGTGGTGGAGAGCCAAAAATTTTAGACCAAAGTTAAAATTTCCCGAGTCATGTGTGGAGTCAATCTCAAATCTCAACTCTCCAACCTCAAATCGGCTGACTTCGCCCAAAAACGGATACTTGAAATTTTAGACTCTTGGTCAAACTTCCAGATTCATCTGTGGAGTCAATCTCAAATCTCAACTCTCCAACCGACTCCCTCAACATTATTGCTCGCAAATGTTCGGTAATGCGATCGACCTTTTTGCGGAAAACCGAATCCCCCAGTTTCTGGAGCTGGAATATATTAAATACAGGTTGAGTCAAGTGTTTCTCAACCCTAAAAACTTCAGATAGTCGAGGTATTAGTTATGGCACTTATTCGTTGGGAACCTTTGCGGGAAATGGACTCCTTGCAACGAGAAATGAATCGGTTGTTTGATAGCTTGACACCGGCCACCGATCGCGCATCTAACGGTGTTGCTTTTGTACCCCCCGCCGAACTCGATGAAACTCCCGAAGCCATCCACCTTAAATTAGAAGTTCCGGGCATGGAAGCTAAGGATTTGGACGTACAAGTAACCGCAGAAGCTGTTGCTATCAGTGGCGAACGCCGTCTGGAAACTAAGAGTGAAGATAAAGGCATGACTCGCTCTGAGTTCCGCTACGGTTCGTTCCGCCGGGTAATTCCCCTACCCGCACGGGTTCAAAATGACAGCGTAGAAGCTGAGTACAAAAATGGAGTTTTGCACCTGAATTTGCCCAAAGCGGAAGCAGAAAAGAAC
This sequence comes from Microcoleus sp. Pol17C6, assembly GCF_036701145.1. NCBI lineage: Bacteria > Bacillati > Cyanobacteriota > Cyanophyceae > Oscillatoriales > Microcoleaceae > Microcoleus > Microcoleus sp. Pol17C6. The sequence continues at coordinate 122,093 of NZ_JAUBQH010000009.1, read as the reverse complement.
CGCGTGGTGAAAGTGCAAATCGGCGGCTAATAATTGTTTCCTACTTTAGTTAGTTTTAGTTAATGAGTAGGGGGGCGCAAAGCACCCCCTATTTGTTTTGGGAATTGATAATTGGTCATTGGGAATTGAAAATTGGGTCGAAAAGCATTGGCCATTGCGAATTTTAGGAATGATTCTTCCTTTATCCTTTATCCTTCTTCCTTCTTCCTTCTTCCATCCATTTATCCGTTACATCCGTTACCTCTTCTGAAAGCGAATCCGTTGCCGAACTTCCTTTTTCCGATTCGGTAACTGTGCTAAACTCGAAGAGGCAATGGTTGGTGAGGAGACTTGCGTGCCGAGTCAGGGAGTGGGAGGAAATGGAATTGCATCTGAGTTTGGAGACTTAACTGGGATGACTCGCCAAGAAGTCGATGACTTTTTGCGCGGACTGGGTGCTAAGGTAAAAAGTTCTTCAGGAAATTATGTTGAATACAAATTTTCTGACAGGTCAAAAGTCATAATCCGCACTAATAGTGAAGTTGTTCGCCTGCCAGCACCGCGATATGGCTCAGATGGTAGAAGAATAAACTGGGGTTTGCGTCTTGACAAAGATGGTAGCGTACTCCAAACACGCGATGAATTTGGCAATCAGATTCCTGATACGCACATTACTGGAGAAAAAGTGAGTAATTAATATGCCTGATGACTACAACTTGCTTAATTTAGGTGGACTTACATCCCTCGTGAAAAATGTCCATGTGTCTTTGTGGGGGAATGAAGTATTACTGGAATGTATTTACGATCCTACAGGCGATCGATTGCCTTACTCTTTAGTTTTTCAAGACTGCAGAGAAATTATGTGGGAGGTGCATGATGAAGAGGAAGTAAATGAACCATTAGCTGATTTGATTGGTTTTCATTTGGGTGAAGACGCGCACCGGAAACCAGCTTTAATTCATACGGATATTTTTGAAATTTCAATTGTGTACGGCAGTTTTAGCATACAAAAGGGAGAAAACCTAAATACTGAAGTAGCAGATTTTAAAACAGAGGTTTTGGTATCACAATCGCCAGCAGTCTTGTAACAATTGAAAAGCACCGCGCCGTTAAATTGCCAAGCGGTTAGTAATATTATATCTGGTAAAATAACTATTACAGGACTTACGCACTCCGACTCATCAAAACTTGTTTTTTTACCTAATATTCGGGTTTTTACGAAGTATTATCGTAAAAAACCCGGTTTCTGGACCCCCATGCGTAAGTTCTATATTATTAGGTTTGTAGTGAGGGCTGAAGTCCTCATCAAAAATCTGAGGATTGAACTCCTTACTACAAAATCATTACCAATTTTTCAAAAAAGACAGTAGGTATTGTTGCCCGCCTCAGTTTACGATACTTAATAGAACTTTTTTCCCAGATGAGGTAAAACATAATGCCTGATATTGTTGATATTGCCGTAGGTGCGGGTTCGTTCCAAACCCTCGTAACAGCCGTGCAAGTAGCTAATTTAGTAGACGCGCTCAAAAGTCCGGGCCCTTTTACTGTCTTTGCACCCACTGACGATGCTTTTGCGAAATTGCCGCCAGGAACAATCACAACCCTAGTGCAGAACGTTCCCCAACTCACTAGGATTTTGATGTTTCACGTCGTCTCCGGCAAGTTTATGAAAGCTGATTTGGCAAAACTCGGTTTTGTTACTTCCTTGGAAGGTTCGCCGATTAAAATTGATTGTTCTGACGGTTTTGAGGTGAAAAATGCTACAGTTGTCGCTGCGGATATCGAAGCTGATAACGGTGTGATCCATGTGATCGATAACGTAATTTTAATGGGATAATTTCGCCGTCTAATCTCGCTGCGGGAGCCAAGCAGGTGCTTTGCGGTGCCGCTTTGCTCCCGATCGCACGCTTTTTTTTTATCGGTTGAAGGTAATTTCAATATAAAAAAGTTGTTTTTTCGGCGGATGTATTTTAAGATGATTGTTTGAAAAAGTTTAAAAATCAATAATTATAATATAAGCAAACCAGTTTGGTGAGCACTATGCAAATCCTAGCCGCCAGCCTCAAAGCAAAAGTCCGCCAGCGTACCTTGGAACTGCAAGTTCTCAATGAACTTACTGCAAAAGTTCAAGCCGCTCTCAGTGTTGAGGAAATTTGGTCTGCGTGTCTGGCACATCTCGATCGCCTCATTCCCACACAGGCGATCGCAATTTTGACGCTACCGGACGATCAAATATATCTGGAACACTTACAGCCGTTAAGTGCTAGCACCAAAGCCGAAATGGAAGGGCGCTTGCAAGCTGCTCGCGCTGAATGGCTTGCTGGCAATCGGGACTGGACGCACAACATCACTCCGCCACCAATTGCTCAGTTTCAGTCGGTCTTGATGGCACCAGCCAACCTGGATGAAAGTGAAGAATTGTTGGGAGTATTTTTCGTTGGTGCAGAGCAAGCAACTGCTTTTAATTTGGAACACCTTTGTTTGCTCCACACTGTAGCTCAAATTTGTGCAAAACAGTTAGTAACTTTAGCACGTCAAACGACCAGTGCCAAGGATAGATTTCAAAATAATTTTGCTCTGGATTCGGAAAGTCAAGAACTATTGTTGCGGGCTGTAATGGACGAGGCTCCGGACAGAGTGTTTGCGAAAGATAGAAACTTTAGATACATTTTTGTCAATCAAAGTTTTGCTGAATATTTGGGGAAAAATGTTGAGGAAATTATCGGCAAAGATGATATTGAATTAGGTTTTTCAGCCGAATTAGTATTTGGCGATCGCAACAACTCAATTAGGGGCATCCGCGAGGAAGATCGAGCTGTGCTGGCTGGGGAGAGGGTTCGTAATCCCTACCAGGCGATCGTCTTTGAAAATGGCAAACAGCACGTCTTTGATACGCAAAAAGTGCCGCTGTGCGATGTAGAGGGTAATATATTTGGGGTTTTGGGTTTTTCTAGAGAGATTGGTCAATTGCAGGCCACAGATGAAGCCAGGAATCAAAGCCAAGCCAAACTGCAAAAAATTACTGCTAGCGTACCCGGTACGGTATATCAAATTGACTTGCATCCAGATGGCTCGATGGCCTTCTCGTTTGTGAGTGCGGGCTGCCGAGAATTGTATGAAATAGAACCAGAGGCTGCTCAGCAGGATTTTAATGTAATTGTTGACATGATTCATCCCGAAGATCGAGATGATTTTCTCAACTCGGTGACGCTTTCTGCTGAAAATTTGCAGCCTTGGCGGTGGGAAGGAAGAATTGTCACTCCGTCAGGAAAACTTAAATGGGTGCAAGGAGCTTCCCAGCCAGAATTTCAAGCATCGGGGGAGATTGTTTACTACGGCTTGTTCACGGATATTAGCGGCCGGAAACAAGCTGAACGGAAGCTGCAACTTTATCAACAAATCTTTTTGAAATCCAACGATGCGATCGCGATACTAGACCCCGAAGGCTATTACTTAGAAACAAATCAAGCTCACACGGCTTTGCTGGGTCACAGCGCGTCAAAATTGTGGGGAAAAACGCCTGCCACTCACATGGGAGAACAGGCATTTATGTCTGTGCTGCAAAGCTTGGCGGAAACAGGGAGCTACCGAGGCGAAATGACCTGTATTAAGGCTATGCAAGCAGGAACAGTTGAGGTGGAGGTTTCGGCTTTTGCGGTTTTAAATGATGCTGGGGATGTAGTTTGCTACGTAAATGTCAAAAGAGACATAACCGAACGCAAGCGAGCGGAGGAAAAACTAAAGCTTTACCGAGAAATATTTTTAAACTCCAATGATGCGATCGTCATTATCGATGCTGACGGGTTTTTCCTCGAACAAAATCTTGCTCACCAAACGCTTTTAGAATACACAGACGCGGAATTAGAAGCAGAAGCTTCGCCGCTGCTTGCGGGGGAGCGCTTTTCGGCAATTGCCCAAAGTTTAGCGAAAACAGGAAGTTTTCGGGGCGAAATTACTAACTGCACTAAAAAAGGTCAGACGCTGGCGATCGACGTTGCAGCATACTCTGTGATTAACAACGCCGACGATGTAATTTGTCATGTCTGCGTCAAGCGCGACATTACCGAACGCAAAAAAGGAGAAGAAGAACGGCAAAAATTTGTGTCGCTGATTGAAAACAGCAGCGATTTTATCGGTATGGCTACCCTGAAAGGCAAAACACTGTTTGTCAACGAAGCCGGACGAAAACTGGTGGGTGTAGAGAATCTTTCGGCAGTGCTTTATACGGAGATATGGGATTATATTGGGCCTTATTTTCAACAGAAATTCAGTCAAGAGATTTTACCAACAATTATCAGTCATGGTCAGTGGCAAGGCGAAGGTCAAATGCAGCACTTGGGCAACGGACAACCCATTGATGTTGTGATGAATGCTTTTCTGGTCAAGCACCCTCAAACCACCGAACCGCTGTGCTTTGCTGCGGTAATTCGCGATGTCACCGAACGCAAGCAAGCTGAGAGAATGCTGCGCGAACAAGCAGAACAAGAACGGCTGGTTTCGGCGATCGCCCAGCGAGTCCGCCAGTCTCTCAACCTGACTCAAACTCTGAGCACTGCTGTACACGAAGTGCGACAGTTGCTGGCAACTGACCGCACGGTAATTTATCGTTTTGAGTCCGAGGAAACAGCGCTGGTTGTTGTGGAATCTGTAGGGGATGATTGGATGCCCCTGCTGGGCAGAAAAGTTCAAAGAACATCCTTTGGGGAAAGTTATGTATGGCTGTACAGTGCAGAAACAATTCAATCAATGGCAGATATTTATACTGCCAATTTGAGCGAGGAACACCGAGATTTACTTGCTAGTTTGCAGGTAAGGGCTAATTTAGTTGTACCAATTTTTATAGGCGATGAAAGTCAGGGGTTGGCAGCAGAATATTCGCCGGAAAATCGAATTGAACTGCCGGGAAGGAGTTTGGAAACGAGTCAAAATCGGTTGTGGGGATTGCTGATTGCCCATCAGTGTAGCGCTCCGCGTGTTTGGACTGATTCTGAGATGGATTTGCTGGGAAGGTTGAGCGTGCAGTTGGCGATCGCCATTCAGCAATCTACTCTTTTTGAACAAGCACAGCAGGCCCGAGAAGCAGCCCTAGAAGCGTCTCGAATGAAGTCGTTATTTTTAGCAAATATGAGTCACGAAATCCGTACTCCGATGAATGGAGTGATGGGGATGACTGAATTGCTGCTGAAAACGAATCTTACTCCCGAACAGCTTGATTTTGTACAGACGCTGAAACTCAGCGGTCAAAATTTACTCTCCATCATTAATGATATTTTGGATCTATCCAAACTGGAAGCAGGAGAAATGCGCTTAGAAATACTAGAATTTAACCTGAGTATCTGTATGAATGAAGTGCTGGATTTGTTGGCTACTCCCGCACAAGAAAAAGGTATAGAAGTGGTGGCGCTGATTGACAGCGACGTGCCGGTGCAAATTAAAGGTGATGCAGCGCGGTTGCGGCAAATACTCACTAATTTGATCAACAATGCTATTAAGTTTACAGAAGCAGGAGAAGTTGTAATTGAGGTAGCTAATGCTAGTAATTCTGGGTTATTGGCAGCCAGCGACAATCAGAATATTTTAGAAAATATCGGAGCGTTAAAAACAGAAAACAATAACTCTATGCTCCTGCTGTTTAAAGTCACAGATACAGGGATTGGGATTGCTCCCGAAGACAAAAAAAAGCTGTTTCAATCTTTTACTCAAGTTGATGCCTCTACGACAAGAAAATACGGTGGCACAGGTTTGGGGCTGGCTATTTCTAAGGAGTTGGTGGAGTTAATGGGTGGGCAAATAGGTGTGGAAAGTACCCCTGGCCAAGGCTCGACTTTTTGGTTTACTGTGCCGACAGTTAATGAAAATTTAACTGCTGTCGGGACAGCGTGCGAAGTGAATTTTGAAACGGTGCTGGCCGGGCGAAAAATGTTAGTTGCCAGCGACAAGCCGACAGTGCGAAAAGTGCTAGTGAGAATGGCTGTTTTGTGGGGAATGGAGGTTGAGGAGGTTGAGAACGGTTGGATGACGATCGCATCTATGTACAAAGCTGTCAGCCTTAATTCTCCTTACGATATCGTTTTGGTTGATATTCAGTTGCCGGAAATGGTGGCGGGGAGTCTCGAACGCTTGAGGATTTCTGAGCCTGCAATGCAGCAGACAAAGTGGGTGGTGCTGACTTCAATGACTCAGCTTGCAGAGGCGAAACGCTTGGTAGATAGCGGTTTTAGCGGGTATTTAACTAAACCTGTGAAAGCTCACCGACTATTTGATTGCTTGGCGAATGCGATCGCCCCGATGACGCTGATTGATGAGCCGCTGCCAAATTCAACGTCCCATCGAGCCTCAGCTATTGACAACCGGGACTTAGCAAGTTTAAAGATTTTGTTAGTTGAAGATACTCCAATCAATCAAAAAGTTGGTCTGAATCAACTCAGAGTTTTGGGATGCGCGGCGGATGTGGCCAATAACGGTGCAGAGGCGGTATCTATGGTTGCTCTGAAAAAGTATGACATTGTGTTGATGGACTGTCAGATGCCGGTTTTGGACGGTTACGAAGCAACGCTGCAATTGCGCCGCCTAGAAGCGGCAGATGTTGCTGCTGGGAAGATGCAGCCGCATCAAAAGACGGTGGTGATTGCGATGACGGCGAATGCTTTGAAGGGCGATCGGGAAAAGTGTCTGGCGGCGGGCATGGACGATTATATTAGCAAACCTATTGCGATTGAAAAGTTAAAATCGGTACTAGAAAATTGGTCCGCCAAGCTAAAAATTGAAACTCCCAAGTTTAAGGGCGAGGAACTTCAAAATTCTGAGCCAGATATCGAATCGCTAGTCGATATGGCACGTCTGCACGAAATTTCGGGCGCTGATTTAGAGTTTGAGCGGGAAATACTGCAAGCTTTTGTGGTGGATACTGGTAGTTATTTAGAAGCTGCTAAGGAGGCGATTGCTTCGGGAGATATGGAGACACTCGCCCGCCACGCTCATCAAATTAAAGGTGTCAGCGCTACGGCGGCCGTGCGGTTAATGCCCAACATGGCAGATCAGCTTCAAAGTCGGGCTGAATCTAATGATTTGGAGGGGGCTACAAGAATCATCGCTGAATTAGAAATAATTCTGGCGGGGGTTGAAAAGTTGGTGGCTAGTGAGTAATGAATCAATTTTGTTTTGAACCGGGCTCTCCAGCCCGATCGCGGACGGCTCTTGGCAGCCCCGCGATCGCTCGCTTGTAAAGATTTTTAATCTTTTATCAAGATATTTATCTCAATGTGAAGGAATTGGGAACTCTTATAACATCTTGTGTGTTGTAACTTATGACACTACTGTATTAAGTTAATGTGGTCAAATATAAAATAATCATTAAGCCGATCGACATAAGGGTGCTTTTCGTCTATCGGCTTGAGACACCAAGACCCGCTTTTCGCTATCCCCGCCCATTAAGTGCGTATTTACGCTCAACGAGGTTTTATGACTCCAGTCATGTTACGCCAACTCTGGTCATTAATTGAGACCACCCAAGCTACTCTGTTAGTCAATTTAGACGATGCGACCTTGGTACAGTGGCTGCTAAAGCAGTTAAAAACGAACTCTGCGCTTAATGGCAAAGAAGCAGATGTGTTGGACGAATACATCCAGTCTCGGCTTTCCCTAATCCGCGATTTAGCTGAGCAGCGGCTCGCACCAGAGCTACTGTGAGCGGATTCAATCAAAATCGGATAAATATTCCAGGGAAGGGCGATGAGCCCTTGCGCTGGGCAGAAATAGCAGAAAAGAAACCGGGTTTCAAGGATAAATCTTAGGTTTGACGACCAGACCTCCAGCCGGAAACCGGGTTTCCAACTCTGGGCTCCCAGTTTGCTCAAAAAAAAACAGGCGGGTAGTCGGTGCAGTTGCTGCAGTGCAGCACCGGATGCAGAACGGCTAATTTGAAACCGGAGGCTGTGTAGATCGCCGATCGCCACAGTTCTGACAGCTACAAGGTAGGATTGTCAGGAAAGCGTTCTATTAAAATCTATGCGTAAATGGGGATTTCTGCTACTAGCAAGTGTGTTGTTTTTGACACCGTTGGCGTCTTGTAGGGATCGATCGGCACAAACCGGACAAACAACAGCCACAACTGCAACAGGCGGCAACTCGCAACAAGGTTCCAGCCGGATAGATACAATTGTCAGCCGCGGCAAACTGATTTGTGGCGTCAGTGGCGAACTGCCTGGTTTTAGCTTTGTAGACGAAAAAGGCAAATATTCGGGACTGGATGTGGATGTGTGCAGGGCTGTCGCGGCGGCAATATTTGACGACCCGGAAAAAGTCGAGTACCGAAAGCTCAACGCTAAAGATAGATTTACAGTTTTGCAGGCGGGAGAAATCGACATTCTCAGCCGAAATACCACCTATACCGCGAGTCGCGACAGCACTACCGGAATGGAATTTGCCCCGGTGATCTTTTATGACTCTCAAAGCATCATGGTCAAAAAAGACAGCGGCATCAAAAGTTTAAAAGATTTTGCGGGCAAATCTATCTGCGTGCAGACAGGTACGAGCACGGAACAAAATTTGTCCGACCAAATGCGAAGATTAGGAGTTAAATACACTCCTGTCGTGTTTGAAGATGTGAATTCTACCTTTGCTACCTATCAAGAAGGTCGCTGTCAAGGTGTTACTGCCGATCGATCGCAACTTGTTTCTAAGCGGACAACTCTGCCGAATTCCGAGAATAATGTTGTTTTGCCGATCGTGATGTCAAAAGAACCGTTAGCCCCAGCGGTGAAAAGCGGCGATCCTAAATGGGCTGATGCGGTGAGATGGATCGTTTTTGCGGCGATTGAAGCTGAAGATTTGGGAATTAATTCAGGAAATGTAGACCAAATTGTGGCAAGCACTACAGACCCAAACGTCAAACGTTTGCTAGGAAAAGAAGGAGATTTAGGTAAAGGTTTCGGACTCCCGAACGACTACGCCGTCCGCGTTGTTAAGAAAGTGGGCAATTACGGGGAAATGTACGATCGCAACCTCGGCCCCAAAAGTACACTCAAGTTAGAACGGGGTCAAAACAGACTCTGGAAAGATGGCGGTTTGCTTTATTCGCCCCCGTTCCGCTAATTTCATCAGGACTTACACGAACTTCCTCTGAGAAACCGGGTTTTTTACGCAAATACACGTTTAGCCCTTTACCGATTAAAAAACCCGGTTTCTTTGGTATTAGTGCCTAAGTGCCGATATAGTTCGATCTACATTAAATAGTTATGAATCCAGAACCTCAACCGGGCAAATCGCAGAAATTTCCCAATTTTAAAGATATATCAAAACTGCTGCGGGACGATCGCTTCTGGAAAATAGCCGGACAGGCGATCGCCCTAATTTTAGTAATAGTTGTGATCGCCATTCTCTGGGACAATCTCAGTGCCAATTACTCGCAACTGGGGATTGCCTTTGGATTTGATTTTCTCAATTCCCAAGCATCTTTTGATATAGGTGAAAGTGTAATCCCCTACAGTCCCGCCAACAGTTACAGGCAAGCTTATATTGTCGGTTTAATCAACTCGCTGCGGGTGATGGCTATCGGCATTATTTTTGCAACAGTTGCGGGTTTGACGGTAGGAATTGCGCGCCTTTCCGACAATTGGTTGCTGCGGAATTTGGCGGGTTTGTACGTAGAAATTTTGCGAAATACGCCGTTATTGCTGCAATTATTTTTCTGGTATTTTGCAGTTTTCATTTCTCTGCCAAAAGTCGAAGACAATCAGCAGATGAGGGGGCCGATTTACTTGACAAATCGCGGCATTGCTGTACCAACGCCGATGGCTTTGCCGGGTTTTGAGATTTGGTTGATTTTGCTAACAGTCGGAGTTTTGGCGGCGGCGGGGCTGTGGATTTGGCGGGCGCGGGTGATGTTGGAAGAAGCTAAGCCGGGAAGACAGTTGTTTTGGGCTCTAGGTGCGATCGGGCTGAGTGCAATCTTAGCTTGGATTATTACCAAAAATCTGCCTTTTCGCCTAGATGTTCCGCGCTTGACGCCAGAATTGCAACTCGAAGGAGGATTAAAATTAACTCCAGAATTTGCCGCCTTGGTGACAGGAATCAGCTTGTATACTGGCAGTTACATTGCAGAAATTGTGCGGGCCGGAATTCAGTCAGTATCGAAAGGCCAGTGGGAAGCGGGAAAGTCTTTGGGGTTGAAGTCTGGAACCATGATGCGGATGGTAATTTTGCCGCAAGCTTTGCGGGTGATTGTGCCCCCTTTAACCAGTCAGTATCTGAATTTAGCTAAGAATTCGAGTTTAGCGGTTGCGGTTGCTTATCCCGACGTTTATTTTGTGGTGGGCTCTCCGACCTTGAATCAGACTGGTCGGGCGATCGAAGCAATGTTAATTATCATGGTAACATACCTAACAATTAGTTTGATAGTTTCTCTATTCATGAATTGGTACAATAAAACCGTACAAATCAAGGAAAGATAAATAGTTTAACTTTAATATATTTTAAGGGTGATCAAAGGAGAGCGCGTTAAATGGCATACAGTGACTTTAGCTTAGATAGAGTAACTAAAAATTTTGATTTAACGATTTCCGATAAAATTGATATGTTCGCTGCTGTCTCAGAATTAGAGCCGAGTAAGTTACTGGCAGAAATCCTCAAAGATAATGTACCGTTAGCATTGAGCAGCAACACTGAAAAAGCTCGCTCTGAAATGATTATTGCACCGATTTTGATCGAGCTTAGAAAACAGTTAAATTTGGAAATTAGTTTATTTTCTGGAATAGACTTTACAGTAGATGTTGAAAAAGGATTAAATGGAAGTTGCGACTTTCTAATCAGTCATTCCCCCGAATTACTAATTGTTAGAGCGCCAATAATCATCATTGTAGAAGCCAAGAAGGAAAATATTAATGGCGGATTGGGACAGTGCGTAGCAGAAATGTTGGCTGCTAGAATATTTAATGAACGTGAAGGCAACCAAATTCCTGCGATTTATGGGAGTGTTACTACAGGTAGTATCTGGAAATTCCTGAAGTTGCAAGAACAAATTATTGAAATTGATTTAGGTGAATATTACTTGAGAGATGTGAATAAAATTTTAGGAATCTTAGCGAACAGTATTAGAAATTAATAATAACTAAAAACTGATGGAAACAATACCTGTATTACCGCCCCCAGCCACCGAATCGCCTACCCCTTGGAATTGGGCGCGCAAAAATTTATTTAGTACCTGGTACAACAGCATTCTGACGGTAGTTTGCCTAATTATCGCCTTCCAAACTATTAAAGGAATTATCGTTTGGGCAACAACAAAAGCTCAGTGGCGCGTGTTAGAAGCTAACTTGCCACTATTTTTCGCCGGGAGATTTCCCCGTGAATCGTACTGGCGGCTGTGGATAGTAACTGCCATAATTGCCTTCTTGGGAGGATTAACTTGGGGAAACATTCAGCGACAAGAACGTCTTTGGAATCCGCCTTTACTAATTATACTCGGTGCTGCGGTTGTGGGTGCGGTCATTTCGCCGATCGACCTAACATCTCGCCTCTACCTCTTAGGAATTATTATCGCAGCCGCCGCCAGCTATGTCATCGGCAGGCAAATTCACCCAAAAATCATGGACTGGATGCCTGCAATCTGGGTTCTTTCCTTCCCAATAGTTTTGTGGTTAATTAAAGGCGGGTTGGGTTTGAGCGAAGTGTCAACAAATGATTGGGGCGGTTTAGTATTGACGCTGTTTTTAGCAGTTATTAGTATTGTGCTTTCCTTTCCTTTGGGAGTATTGCTAGCACTCGGCCGACAAAGTTCTTTGCCAGTTGTAAGACTGTTATCAACACTATACATTGAAATTATTCGCGGTTTACCATTAATTGGCATTTTGTTTTTAGGTCAAGTAATGCTGCAACTCTTCTTGCCGCCCGAATATCCAAAATTGGATAGAGTGATTAGAGCGATTGCTGGATTAACGTTATTTAGTGCGGCATACTTGGCGGAAAACGTGCGCGGTGGCTTGCAGGCCGTGCCCAGGGGACAAATAGAAGCAGCGAGGTCGATCGGACTCAATACACCCCTGCTTACAATTCTCATTGTACTGCCTCAAGCACTGCGAATTGTCATTCCGGCGATCGGCGGTCAATTCATCGGATTATTCATGGATACATCCCTGCTATCTCTATTCGGAATGTTAGAATTAATCGGAATATCCCGCGCAGTTTTAGCAAATCCATCCTATATTGGCAGGTACGCCGAAGTTTACATATTCGTCGGCATCATTTATTGGATATTTTGCTACTCAATGTCCCTAGCCAGCCGCAAAATAGAGCGAACATTAGGAGTAGGCGAAAGGTAAAAAAATATCTGCGTTCATCTGCGTTCATCTGCGGTTAAAAAATAAAAAATTATGGAAACTCAACTAACAGCCCCAGAACAAGTAATCGTAGCAGAAAACGTCCACAAATGGTACGGACAATTTCACGTACTGCGAGGTGTCAGCATGACCGTAAACCGAGGTGAAGTCGTGGTCGTGATGGGGCCCTCTGGTTCGGGAAAATCGACGTTTATTCGCACATTCAACGCCTTAGAAGAATACCAACAAGGTAAAATTACGATCGACGGAATCGAACTTTCCCACGACTTACGCAACATCGAGACAATTCGCCGCGAAGTAGGAATGGTGTTTCAGCAATTCAACCTGTTTCCCCACTTATCAGTCTTGCAAAACGTCATGCTAGCGCCAGTATGGGTGCGCCGCTGGCCCAAGAAAAAAGCCGAAGAAGTGGCAATGCAACTGTTAGAAAGAGTGGGAATTTTGGAACAAGCAAAAAAATATCCCGGACAGTTGTCTGGAGGACAGCAGCAGCGGGTCGCTATTGCACGTTCTCTAGCCATGCAGCCTAAAATCATGCTGTTTGATGAACCGACATCAGCATTAGACCCGGAGATGGTGCGCGAAGTGTTAGATGTAATGCGAAATTTGGCTCAAACTGGAATTACAATGGTAGTGGTGACTCACGAAGTCGGGTTTGCGCGCGAAGTTGCCGATCGCATTGTATTGATGGATGGCGGTGTTTTAGTGGAAGAAGCCCAACCAGAAGAGTTTTTTCAGAACCCGAAGGAAGAACGCACCCGCAAGTTTTTATCTCAGATACTGTAACTGATTTTCCAGTTTAATCCGTGGGTTTTGCGACGGTCGCAGCAGTCAAAATCGACCGAATTAAGGTAAAATAAAAGAGTGTACAATCAGTCTCTATTTTGCTGAGATAGCTTGCAATGCCATCCACAAAAACTCTGCCGTTAGTTAAAGAGTCGGAACGCCTAGAAAGTCGCCTCAAAGAAATTCCGGCGGTTCCTGGTGTATATTTAATGCGTGATGAGAGCGATCGCATCCTTTACATCGGCAAATCCAAAAAACTCCGAAACCGCGTCCGTTCCTACTTCCGCGAAAGCCAAAATCTTAGTCCCCGCATCGCGATGATGGTGCAGCAAGTGCGCGAAATTGAATTCATCGCCACCGACACAGAAGCGGAAGCTTTAGCATTAGAAGCAAACCTCGTAAAACAGCACCAACCTTACTTTAATGTCCTCCTCAAAGATGATAAAAAATATCCTTATTTGTGCATAACTTGGTCGGAGGAATACCCGCGCATTTTTATCACCCGCAAACGCCGCGCAGGTAGTGCCAAAGACCGCTATTACGGCCCTTACGTCGATACAGGGGCGCTGCGGAGTACGCTACATTTAATTAAGCGAATTTTCCCGCTGCGGCAGCGCCCTCAACCGCTGTTTAAAGACCGTCCCTGTTTGAACTACGACATCGGGCGCTGCGTTGGAGTTTGTCAAGGGTTAACTTCGCCGGAAGAATATAGAAAAATCATCCAAAAAGTAGCGATGATTTTCCAGGGAAGGACTGAGGAATTGCTCGATATTTTGCAGCCCCAAATGGAAGAGGCAGCAGAAGATTTAAACTTTGAAACGGCGGCGCGCATTCGGGACCAAATTAAGGGTTTGCAGTCTTTGAGTGCGGGTCAAAAAGTGTCTTTGCCCGACGATACGGTTTCCAGGGATGCGATCGCACTTGCGGCCGATAGTCAACACGCTTGCGTTCAATTGTTTCAAATTCGCGCCGGTCAATTGGTCGGAAGATTGGGATTTATGGCGGAAATACCTCCCCAACCCAGGGCGGGCACGGGGGCACCGCCCCTACAATCGGGGGGGGTAGAGGCCGGAGCGATTTTACAGCGGGTGTTGGAAGAACACTATCAAAATGTCGAATCCGTAGAAATTCCCAGCGAAATTTCAGTGCAGTACGAATTGCCAGAAGCGGAAATATTAGCCGATTGGTTGAGCAACCGTAAGGGGCGTAAAGTTACGATTTTGACGCCGCAGCGGCAAACTAAGGCTGAGTTGATTGAGATGGTGGAACGCAATGCTGAGTATGAATTGGCGAGAATGCAAAGATTGAGCGATCGCAATTCTCAAGCAATGCAAGATTTAGCAGAAATTCTCGATTTGCCAGAAGTTCCTCGCCGCATTGAAGGTTACGATATTTCTCACATTCAAGGTTCTGATGCCGTAGCTTCCCGCGTCGTATTTATTGACGGTTTGCCCGCCAATCAACACTACCGCCATTACAAAATTAAAAATCCTGAAATTAAATCGGGTCATTCTGATGATTTTGCTAGTTTAGCAGAAGTTATCGGTCGTCGATTCCGAGGATTGAAGGAAGAAGAAACACGCCAGATAGAAGATGGATTTAGCGATTTAGAAGAACCGGCAGAAATCAGCAATTTATCCTCGGTTTCTCATACTATTTCCGACAAACCCGACTTAATCATGATAGATGGTGGCAAAGGTCAACTGTCGGCAGTTGTGGCTGTTTTGCGAGAGATGAATTTGCTAGAAGAGTTGCGCGTTGTCAGTTTGGCAAAGCAGCGAGAGGAGATATTTTTGCCGGGGGAATCTTTGCCGCTGCAAACTAATTCTGAGCAGCCTGGGGTACAATTATTGCGCCGGGTGCGCGATGAGGCGCACAGATTTGCTGTGAGTTTTCACCGGGATCGAAGAAGCGAGAGAATGAAGCGATCGCGCCTTGATGAAATTCCCGGATTGGGACACCACCGACAAAAACAATTGTTAGCACATTTTCGGTCGATCGACTACCTCCGTTTAGCGACTCCCGAACAGTTGGCAGAAGTTTCTGGGATTGGCCCGCGTCTGGCGCAGCAAATTTACGATTATTTCCATCCGTAAAGTCTTACGCAGCATGGGAGACGGGGATTTTTGGGGCGAGGGGGCGATCGGGCGGCAAGTCCCGATTCAGCCACTGTGAGGGAGGTATTCAAAATTTTTGCACAGACCTATTGCAATCCCCAGAGACTTGTGGTATGTTTAGTTTCTGTGCGCGGGCATAGTTTAGTGGTAAAACTTTAGCCTTCCAAGCTAACTATGCGGGTTCGATTCCCGCTGCCCGCTTGCGCCTACAAAAACCTCAAACCAACGAGAAATCAACGGTTTGAGGTTTTTTATTGCCCAGAATACGGCTGATTCGGCGGTCAAAGTGACTATCAAATGACTAGGAAATGACTATCAAATGACTATCAAATGACCTTTTTGGATACAATGTGGAGACAATGTGACTAGAATTTGACTAGAAATATCCAGCCGATAGTTAATAGCGGTAAGGTGCGCGACCCAAGAGCACCCTACATAATTAGGTTCTGTGTAAGCCCTGTATCTGCAAGAATAATTAGTTAACATAGAGTGCCCTGATTTGGCAAGATTGCCGATCGAACTCAGCTTGAGTTATGACTGATTCGGAGTCGCATCAGTCACAAGGAGAGCCCGTGAAATATTTTTCAGTAGTAATGTATTTGCTACGGGAACGGCAACAATTTCTTGAAGAAATTCGCCAAGGTGTAAAGCTCAAATCTAAAATTTTCGGTTTGTTGATTTCTAGTACAGTATTTTTTGCCATTTACGGAGCGATATTAGGTGCATCTAGTACGTGGATGCAATGTCTGGTTTCAGCAATTAAGTTGCCAGCACTTTACTTGCTGACGCTGATTATCTGCTTTCCCACACTTTACTTTTTTAATGTCATGTTTGGTTCAAAACGTACTTTTGAGCAGTATTTGACATTGTTGATGACAGCGATGGCGATGATTAGCGTTTTGCTGTTTGGATTTGCACCTGTGAGTTTGTTTTTCCTCATAAGCAGTACCAATTACAATTTTTATCTGGTGCTGAATGTTGCTATCATGGCAATCACAGGCTTTTTGGGAGTAAATTTCATTTATCAAGGAATGCACTTTCTTTCAGAACAAGATGCGGAAGGCAAAGACATCAGGTTAAATATTTTGCGCTTCTGGTTGGGACTTTATGCGTTTGTTGGCAGTCAATTGGGATGGACGCTAAGACCGTTTTTTGGGGCACCGGGACAAGCTTTTCAACTGTTCCGAGACCGAGACAGCAATTTTTATATGAGTCTGTGGCAATCAATTATGTCTCTGGGAGGATCGTAATTAATCCCAATTTAAGGAGATTTTGAAGAGTGATACAAGCGGATTTGGAACAGTTAAAAATTTCTGAGAAGGAGTTGGAAGATTTGAGCGGAATAGCTTTGAGCGACGGTTTTGCAGCGGATTTTTACCGACCTGCTGCACTCCGGGACGGGAAAAAGCTGTTCTCTCTTTTGTTGAATGAGTTGCTAATATTTTGCCTGACATTAGTTGTTTCGCTGCCTGTTGCTTTACTGGCTAATAAACATAATGTTGGTTTATTTAGCGATGCTGAAATATTTGTCCGGCTTTTACAAATAACTTTGAGTTTGTCGCTGGCGATTACTGTTGCTTGGAATGCCTATAAATGGGTTAAGGCCAAGCCTCTGGCAACGCTGGCGGGTCTGCTAGATGAAGTTGAGAAGTATCATGAGGTAATTCAGGCTTTAGATATTATCGATCGCCTAACGGATGCTGGCAATTTACAAGCAAGTTTAATTAACCGAGGAGATGCAATTGAAGCATTAAAAATTACTAGAGAAAGTTTAGTCTGTGCTTTGAAAACAGAGAGGATTCTCAGGGAAAATCAGAAATTTATCGGCCGCCGTTACGAGTTATTTACTAATATTGAAAGTAATTTGGCTGCTTTGATGGCGCTGGATGTGAGCGATCGGGCGACTGAATACGGGCGGTTGCTGAATGAGGCTTTGGAAATTGGGATGAGCGTGCACAAAGAGGTAAGAAAATTGCAAAATGGAAAGTGAATTTGAATTGCAGGTTTGTAGTAAGGACTTTAGTCTTTAAATCTAAGCTTTTAAGGCAGAGGCAAGTGTCGCAGTTGTAGGGTGCGTCAGACATCGATCCTTTCGATTGTAACAGGTTTGGACGCTCGGACGCACACTACACATCTACAAACTTTTTTACAGACCTTAAACTTTAATCTTCAAAAATATCCAACTGTTCGCCCTCTGACTCTTTTTTACCATTTTTTTTAACACCTTTCCGCAGCCCGATCGCAATTTTGCTATGTTTCTCAATCTGCTTCATCACCTGTCTCGCCCTGTCAATCACCGACGGCGGTAAACCAGCTAATCTGCCCGCTTCAATTCCGTAAGATTTGTCAGCACCTCCCGGCTGAACTTGGTGCAAAAATACGATTTGATCCGGCAATTCTTTGACTGTCACCTGATAATTGGCGACATTATCTAAAATAGAAGCTAACTCATTTAACTCGTGATAGTGAGTCGCAAAAATTGTCCGCGCCCGAATCTCAGTTGCTAAATATTCGGCCACAGACCAAGCAATAGAAAGGCCGTCAAACGTCGCCGTTCCCCTGCCAATTTCATCTAACAAAACTAATGATTGTGGCGTGGCGTGATTGAGAATATTTGCAGTTTCGTTCATTTCCACCATAAACGTAGATTGACCCGTTGCCAAATCGTCTACTGCACCGACGCGGGTAAAAATGCGATCGCAAATTCCCAAACTCGCAGCTTTTGCCGGCACAAAACTGCCCATCTGCGCCATTAACTGGATCAAACCCACCTGCCGCAAGTAGCAGCTTTTCCCGCTAGCATTCGGCCCGGTTAAAATAATTAAATCTGGGCGGTTTAGCGAGTCTTCCCGACCCAAAAAAGCAGAATTAGGTACAAAAAATCCCGGCGGCAAAGACTTTTCCACCACAGGATGACAACCTTCAATAATTTTAATTTCCCGGCTTTCTGTCATAGTCGGGCGGCAGTAATTTTGGTAAACTGCTACTTCGGACAAACCGCACAAAACATCGACCGCCGCCACGGCGCGGGAAACGTTGCGAATAATTTCGGCGTGTTCTCCTACCTCGGATCGCACTTGAGCAAAAATATCGTATTCCAATTGATTTAAATCTTCCCGCGCTGTCAGAATTCGCACTTCCCTTTCTTTTAATTCTTCAGTGCTGTAGCGTTCTTCATTGGTGAGAGTTTGCTTGCGGGTGTAGTCCTTCGGCACTTGGTCTACTTTCGATTTGGTAATGCTGATGTAATAGCCAAAAGCTTTATTGTAGCCTACTTTTAAATTAGAAATTCCCGTCCGTTTTCTCTCAGTTGCTTCTAAATTTGCAATCCATTCTTGGTCGGCTGATGCAGTGTGGCGCATTTCATCTAGGATGGCATTGATTCCCGGTCGAATCAAACCTCCTTCTTTTAAATGAATCGGCGGTTCATCAACTAAATGAGCGTGAATTTTACTTGCTAATTCTTCTAGAATTGGCGGTACATTTTGCAGCGCTTTCAAATAGGGCGATCGTCCTTGGGCTGCGATCGAGGCTAATTCCGGCAGTTTTCCCAGAGAATCAGCTAAAGCGACCAAATCCCGCGCGCTAGCTGTTCCAGAACCGGCGCGGCCTGTCAGTCTTTCGATGTCGTAAATTTGGCGCAGCAACTGCTGAAAATCTTGGCGCAGACCGTTATTTTCTACTAATTCTTGAATCGTGTCATGTCGGGCGCAAATGCCTTTAATGTTGAGCAAAGGTTGCAGCACCCAGCGGCGCAAAGCGCGGCCTCCCATTGCGGTGCTGGTTTTATCTATCGCCCACAGCAGCGAACCATGAAAAACCCCATCTCTCACGGTTTGAGTAATTTCGAGATTGCGGCGGGTTTGGTAGTCGAGTATGAGAAAATCGGTGAGAGTGTAAGTGTGCAATCTTTGCAAAGAAACTGCTTTTTCCTTTTGAGTTTCTTCGAGATATTGCAACAAACCGCCGGCGGCGCGCACTGCGAGGGGCAAATGGCTGCATCCCATACCTTCAAGCGATCGCACTTTGAATTTTTGCAGGATTCTCTGTTTTGCTTCGGGCAAAGTAAACGGAATTTGCGATCGCAAAGAATAGCAAAACGAATTCGGCAAACAATCGGGCAAATGCTCGGATTTCTCTCCGGGCCTCAACATAGTCACCAAATCCGGCGCATTAGTCGGTACCAAGACTTCCGAAGGCTGCAAGCGCAGCAATTCTAGGGTTAATTGTTCTAAAGTATCTGCTTGGGTAGTGACGAATTCTCCCGTAGAAATATCTGTATAAGCCAATCCCCAATGTTCCCCCGCTATCACAATTGCTGCTAAAAAATTATTTTGCCTGGGTTTGAGCATTCCGTCATCAGTCAAAGTTCCGGGAGTGAGAATGCGGGTAATTTCTCGCTTGACTTGGCGGCCTTCTTTAGCAGCAATCGAGGCATCTTCCACTTGGTCGCAAACTACCACAGCATAGCCTTTTTCTACTAACATTGACGTGTAGCGGTCTAGAGCGTGGTGCGGTACTCCTGTCATCGGCACTCGGCCGATTTCCTTGCCGCTTTCTTTGCTAGTACAAACAAGTTCTAATTCCTGCGAAATAGTAACTGCATCTTGGAAAAAACACTCAAAGAAATCTCCGACTCGAAATAATAAAAGTGCGTGGGGATACTGTTCTTTCACTTCCACATACCGCTGCATCATCGGAGTTAGCTTGGTGAATTCTAGTAAGCGGTGGTCGGCATTGCGGATGTTGGGTTGATTGGGATCTGTTGGGGTAGATGCAGTGTAAGGCATAAAAGGCGATCGATAAATTTTAATCTTTAACAACTTTACCGCAAGCTCGGCTTTTAGTTATAACTAATGATACAATATTTGACTATTAATCATCCTTAAGCAGGGTGCGTGATTCTCCAGATTCAGGTGGAGTATGGAGCGATACAAAAGTCATGCACCCTACTTAATAATCGATCAACCCGCTTTTACTTGAGAAGTTTTCGGGCGCTCTTTATCTAAAGTGAGCCAAGACATCGGCTTTAGTGAGGTTAAGTGAGAAATTTATTTTTTGTGAGATGAAAGCGATCGCCGATCGACAAAAACAACCTCATCCATCTCGTTATTAGCTGTTCTTGCAGATGTTGAGCGAAGACCGAAGTTGCAATCTTTTCTAAGGATTTTAGCAATTAAGAATGTCCTAACCGTCGGGCGCGGTTGCTATAACTGTTGGCGGTTAACAGAATAATGTGAAATTTCCCGCACTTTAGGGGCATAAACTTTACATTTTTGGTATTGAAAACAGCCGGAAGATAGATTTATAAATTATACCTCGGATAGAGAGAATATATATTTTATATGCTTAAAATTAAAAACATCCAAGCGAGTAATTTATCGGCTTAGTAAAGGTAAGATTTAGAATCAAAAATTTGCTAGCTAGTAGTTAACTAGAGGAAAAAAATAATGAAAGCTCTTTGCTGGCACGGAGCAAATGATGTGCGCGTTGATAATGTACCAGACCCAACAATTATCAATCCGCGCGATGCGATAGTTAAAATCACGTCTACAGCAATCTGCGGCTCTGATTTGCACCTCTACGATGGCTTCATCCCGACAATGCAATCGGGCGACATCATGGGGCACGAATTCATGGGGGAAGTAGTCGAACTCGGCAGCGAAGTCAAGAACTTAAAAAAGGGCGATCGCGTCGTAATTCCTTTTACTATTTCTTGCGGCAGTTGCTTCTTTTGCAACCGCGATTTGTGGTCGCTGTGCGACAACTCCAACCCCAATGCTGGGCTGGCTGAAAAAATGTTCGGTCATTCGCCGGCGGGACTGTTTGGCTACTCGCATTTAACGGGTGGCTATGCAGGCGGACAAGCAGAATACGCGCGAGTTCCGTTTGCAGATGTCGGCCCTTTAAAAATTCCCGACGGACTTTCTGACGAACAAGTATTGTTCCTCACCGATATCTTTCCTACCGGTTACATGGCGGCTGAAAACTGCGACATTCAGCCGGGGGATACTGTAGCAGTTTGGGGATGCGGGCCGGTCGGACAATTTGCGATCAGAAGCGCGTTTATGCTGGGGGCCGATCGAGTAATTGCGATCGACCGCATACCGGAACGCTTGCAAATGGCTGCCGCGGCCAAAGCTGAAATCATCAACTACGAAGAAATCGACGCCGGGGAAGCAGTCACCGAAATGACGGGGGGACGCGGACCCGACTCTTGCATCGACGCGGTGGGGATGGAAGCCCACGGCACCGGTCTCGACGCTTTGTACGACAAAGCCAAGCAAGCCGTGCGTTTGGAGAGCGATCGACCTACGGCCCTGCGACAAGTGATCCTCGCGTGTCGCAAGGGCGGCACAGTGTCAATTCCCGGCGTTTACGGCGGCTTCGTTGACAAAGTGCCTTTAGGTGCAGCTTTCAACAAAGGCTTGACCATGAAAATGGGACAGACGCACGTTCACCGCTATTTGCGGCCTTTGCTCGATCGCGTTCAAAAAGGCGAAATTGACCCGTCATTCGTAATTACGCACCGAATGAAATTGGATGAAGCGCCCCACGCTTACGAGATTTTCAAACAGAAAAAAGACAACTGCATCAAAGTTGTCCTCAAACCCTAACTCGCATTTACCCTTCAAGGAAAAACTATGCTTTTACAAGAAAAAGAATCAGGCGACTTGATTGAAATCCTCGATGTAGAGGCTTTAATCAGCCCTACAAAACAAGAAGTGCCGGGAAAAAATCAAGCTGGTCAAGAAGAGCAAGAGACAGCAACTTTTCCAAAAAGTAATTTAGTCTTTCCTTCCGGTGAAACTCTGCCGCGCTGTTGGACTGAGGAAAATTATCAAACTCATTGATATCAAAGGAAACCCCAAACGTAATACCCAGAGCCCCGACTTCTTTAAGAAGTCGGGGCTCTAACAGTTTGAAATAAAAAGGGAGATTAATTGTTAACGATCCGATCAACTTGATGCGCTTCTGTGATATCTGGAATATCCAGCCGCGCAGCTAATTTGCGAATGACTGCTTCCGGTACTGTTGCTGTGCGCGATCGATTCCGCTGCAATGTTTCTTCTAGAGGTACTTCTAAATAAACAATGCGAATTCGCGCTTGATAAGCAGCAAAAAAATTAATTAATTGCTGCCGCATTTGTTTAGTAGTATTCGTGGCGTTCCACACAAAATAACGCTCCTCATTCATGTATTCGCGTGCTCTTTTTTTTGCGGCTGTGACCACATTTCCAGGGGTTTCGTCGGGAGGGAGATTCATCTCTTTTCGCAGTGCATCCAGCGAGATTAATGGCAAATCTGGGAGATTTTTCCTAATCCAATAATCTTTACCGCTTCCTGGCAAGCCAGACATCAAAATTACTTCGCATCGAGTATCGTCAAATGCTTCGTAATCGGGATTCCCGTTCTCTTTGCGGAAGTAGATAAATCGGCTGTGTGCTGATGGAAACTGTCGGGGAGAATCCAAACAATTATTTTCTTGACAAAACTCCCGAAATAGTTCTATTTTATCGAGCAGTTCTTGTCTGTCACTACACTGTCGGCCCCGCACGTCTGCTTCGGCTAAAAGTGCGAGGAAATCGCAGCGGACAACTTGACTAACTTTAATTACAGACTGCTGTGGGTTGGGTTTGTCGATCAGCCAGATGGGTAAACTGCCGAATTGGACGATCGCCACCACTGTTTCGCGAATCTCAAACTGCACAGGCGGCTCGAATTGAGATAAAATTTGTCTGACCATTCTCGCACCTTGGCGGGCGTGACCTTTTGAGCTAATTCTGCCGTCGGCTTCTATTTTTGTAAAGGCTGGTTTGGCGACATCGTGCAGCAAAGCGGCGGCAAAAAGTATCGATCGTTCTTTTTCGGGTAATTGCCGCCAATTCGGGGATGAGATTAATGCTTCGCAGACCATTCTGGTATGAATTAAAACGTCTCCTTCGGCGTGATAAATCGGGTCTTGCTGACATCCTTTTAAGTTTTGAATCCAATCGAAATGATTTTGAATGCTGTCCCAATCCAGAAACCAATCAGGCGGTTCGGGACAAAAGGGAAAAGTCCAAGTTGCCGATGGCGATAACAGTGCATTCATAAATTCACCTGCTGGTTAACTAAAATTAAATAAATTCACATCGGGACGCAGAATATTGGGTATAATGGGGCGATTTAGCCAATGTCCCTCGGCATTTTTAATAGCCGTCAAAAAGCTGGCGCGCACGTATTTGTAACGCGCCTTGACAATTCCGTCTTCTTCTATTTTAATATACAAACCTTCCATAATCTCACTCTTGTCAGTCTCTTTCAAACATCGTTCTTCATCTAATCCCAATTCCCGACTGTACAAACGCAACCGATCCAAATGTCCCGGTTGAATAAAATTAGATTTTTCCATAAACTGCATCATTTGCTTGGGGGATTTCAGCCCTCCAGAAAATAGCACTGGAACTGACACTAACGGCAGTCCGCTTAACAATTTTTGGCGGGATTCTGTACTCAGAAATTGACTGGTTTCTAAGTCCAGCACGTCGTATTCCATAAAATAGTGCGGCAAAAAATCATAAAAAACAGTGTGTTTGGCATAAAGCCATTCGCCGTAAAGAATGTAGCGATTTCCCAGCACTTCTCCCAGGGCACCCCTGAGACTGAAAGCCCACTGTTTGAATAAGTTAAAATGTTTTTCCCTCGGCCCGCCGGTGAGATAGTGGCCGCGACTTTGCAGCAGCATTTGTCCATCTAATGCGAAGCTGATGCCTGTATTAGCGCCGTCTACCTTTTCTTCAATTACTGTCGGGCGATCGCTCAGGGCGCTAAATGGCACGCTGTCGAGGTCTTCATCGCCTGGTTGGAAACGCGAACCTTCGATGTGATAAGTTCTAGGATATTTAACAATTTTGAGCATCAGCCCATCCATTTTAGATTTGAGATTTCAGAGGCAACCCCATCTATTTTAGATTGTAATTTTAGATTTTAGACTTGAGAGGCGACGGAATCTATTTAACCATTATAATGGAATGAGCACAAAGGAGCGTGTAAGTTGAAAAATCAAAGTTTTCAGAGCATATCCTCAGCAATCGCTGGGATTCTATTAGTAGGCGCGCTACTCATCGCATTAAACTCTTTTGTCGTCATCAATCCAGGCGAAGCAGGAGTAGTCAGCGTTTTAGGAAAAGCCACAGATGGAGCATTGTTAGAGGGGTTTCACCTCAGACCCCCGCTGATATCTAAGGTAGATGTGTACGATGTAACAGTGCAAAAATTTGAAGTTCCCGCCCAGAGTGCTACTAAAGACCTTCAGGATTTAAATGCTAGTTTTGCGATCAATTTTCGCCTTGATGCTGAGAGAATAGTTGAGATCAGAAGAACTCAAGGAACTTTGGAGAATATAGTCTCGAAAATTATTGCTCCTCAGACGCAAGAAGCATTTAAAACAGCCGCTGCACTGAGAACCGCCGAACAATCTATTACTCAAAGAAGTGAACTGAAGAGAGACTTTGATACTGCGCTGAAGGAAAGGCTATCAAAGTATGATGTAATCGTACTCGATACGAGCGTTGTTAACATTCGATTCTCCACAGATTTTGCAAAAGCGGTTGAGGAGAAACAGGTTGCTGAACAGCGGGCGCAAAGGGCTGTTTATGTGGCTCAGGAAGCAGAACAACAGGCTCAAGCTGACATTAACCGCGCTCAAGGTAGGGCGGAAGCTCAAAGACTTTTGGCGGAAACTTTGAAGGCTCAGGGCGGGAATTTAGTTCTGCAAAAAGAGGCGATCGAAGCTTGGAGAAGCGGCGGGGCTCAGATGCCAAAAGTGCTGGTTATGGGCGCAGGTTCGAGTCGGGTTCCTTTCATTTTTAATATGAACGATATTCAGGAAGAAACCGATCGCCCGCAAGTGACCAACAATTAAAATATGACTGAGGGTAACAAACTCGGTGTCTCGGAAAATATTGGCTTTGCTAACCAGAAATCTCGCAATAAACCGAGTTTCCTCAGAAAGTGCACATAAGTCCTATGAGAGTTGCGGGAATATGCTACACTTCTGAAAGCCAAAATATAACGACAGTTTGAAACCTGTCGTTATAAAAGCGAAGTCCGCAATTAACACGCAGGCAACACACTCATTTTAGGAAGCCAGGAGAAATCATGACCCGCGCTATTATGGAAACCGACAAAGGCACAATCAATTTGGAATTGTTCGATGCGGATGCGCCTAACACAGTGAAGAATTTTGTTGACTTGGCGGAAAAAGGTTTTTACGATGGATTGGCCTTTCACCGAGTCATTCCTAACTTTATGATTCAAGGTGGCTGTCCAAAAGGCAATGGAACAGGCGGCCCCGGCTACAAAATCAAGTGCGAAATTAACTCCAACAAACATTTGGCAGGAACTTTATCGATGGCTCACGCAGGTAAAGATACGGGTGGTAGCCAATTCTTTATTTGCCATTCTCCCCAGTCTCATCTAGATGGAGTTCACACAACTTTTGGCAAAACTGAGGATATGTCTGTCGTCAATGCTATCCGCCAAGGTGACAAGATTATTTCGCTCAAAATTGAGCATTAATTTTTAGTAATTAGTTTTGTTGGCAATAAGGAATAAAGTCCTTATTGCCAACAAAACTTGTGCAAATTAATAGTTTTAAAACCTATAATTTATGACTGTTATCAATGATTCTGCTGTGGTGGCTGAGTTAACTGAACTATATTTAAAATACGAAAAAGCTCTTTGTACGAACGATATGGAAACTCTCGATAATTTGTTCTGGGATGCGCCGGAAGTCGTGCGGTTTGGGGTGACGGAGAACCTGTACGGGAGTGATGAGGTGAGGGCTTTTCGCAAAGGACGATCGCCTGTAAATGTCGATCGAGAAATGTTCAACCTCAAAGTCGTGACTTTCGATGCAGACACGGCGGCGGTGACGCTGGAATTCCGGCGTGCTTACGATGGAGTGGTGCGGCTGGGGCGGCAGAGTCAGATGTGGCGCAAGTTTCCTCAAGGGTGGAAGATTGTTTCCGCTCACGTTTCTTTTTTGCCGGTGTAGATGTTAAATGTAAGGAAACAATAATTGTCTAAAGCAGGCGGACTTTATGACTGAATCATTCATCCTCTAGAGCAACGTCTAATAATTCAATTTCCTGACTTTCTTCCTGATCTTCATAATTAAATTCTAATCGGCTCTGCTTAATAATCTCGCTCAATATATTGCTTAAGTACCCTTTGGCAACAGCTTGTTCAAATCTTTCTATCATAATAGGAACATTGATTATTTCTTCTATACATTCCATGTACTGAGATACTATAGCATTTATTGAATACAGCTTTCGAGCTTGTGCTTCAATCTTTGATTTAATTTCAATATCTGAATCTAAAGATTTAACTACAAATGTTATCGGATACCTTTCAATTTTATCAATGTCTAGGAAATATTTATTTACATCTACAGTTTCAGTCACCTGAAAAAAACGTCCTAGGGGTTTCATTACAAAGTCAATTCCCCCATCATTAGCATTTGTTCTACCTGTTTTAAACAGCTTTAAATTTTCTTCCTGGAGGCTGTCTAGTGCATAACCCCAATAAATAACTCGGTCATTGTAGTAGTATTTTAATATACTGTAGCTGACTATCTCGAAAATTCGAGCATCTACATTTGGCGCTACCATTTGTTTTATAAATTCTCTGACTTGAACCTCTGTCAATCTTTGAGCATCTTTACAAATTTGAATAAACTTTTCAAAGCTATCTCTCTTAGCTTCAACGTAAGCATCAATTATGTGGATTACTGTTTCTGCTATATTGTGTTCATTCTCATTGATTTTGACTTTTAATAAATTTTCGTTAAACCAATACCTGTTAGTTTTCTGATTTCTCAAAATTGGGATGAACTCACAAGTGGGAAAATATTTTTTAAATTCTTCATTCATCCTATGGTTCAAGCCATGATTTTGAAGCTTTTGCCCGAATGGTAATTCACGCTGTCTCTTAAAAAGATTTGTATAAACTGCACCTTCATAATCTGAATACATTCCTGTCAGATCAAATTTACTCACCAAATAATCTTCAACTAAAACATAGATTGCGTATAAGTTGGCAAAACTTCCTCTTGATTTTGAGCCTTTATTTGAAGATTTAGTCTTGATATTCAAATATAAAATTAGCTGGCTTTCACGCAAGATTTGATCCCCCACGTCGCCAAACTTCTCCTCTAAAATTGTCTTAATTATTTTTGTAAATTCATGTTCCATTTTTATTATAGCTGTAAGTTTAGTGTTAGCTGCTGTGGCGAAACTTCACCGGAGTTGACTTCAGACATGAGAGCCTCTTCACTCTCATCCGGGGTAATTTGCAACCTCCGCAATCCTATTTGTAGATACTTTTCTTGTAATTCTATGCCGATTGACTTTCTGTTAAGCTGCTTGGCAACAAATGATGTTGTAAAAGTTCCCGAAAATATATCTAGTACAACGTCGCCCTCATTACTACTGGCTTTGATAATTCTTTCTAACAATGATGTTGGTTTTTGGGTAGGATGTTCCTCATACTCAGGCATACGATATCTCACTCTCGGAAACTCCCAGACATTACCTGGAACTTTTTTAGAATTATATACTGATGGTGTAGCCTTGCGGTAGTCAATTAGTTTTCTAACAGATCCGGTTTTTGCCTCTACTAGAATATCTGAGGAATTGAAGGTATAATTTCGTTTGTCCTTGACGCAATATAAAATTGGTTCGTACAGAGAACCGTAAAAATTTTTTGCTTGTACGCCCGAACTGTCATAATACCAAACTATTCGAGAAAGGATTGTTAAGCGATCGCGCAAATATAAATCAAAGTAGGGCATACTTTGAGTTGACGCCATCAGATACAAACTGCCGTTATGCTTGAGCTTATTAATACATAAATTTAACCAACTATAACTCCATTCTAAATAATCCTTTTCAAATTCCCACTTGTCTTTAAAACCATTGAAATCTTTGCCAATATTATAGGGAGGATCGGCAAAAATTAAATCGATTGAGTTGTCTTGGATTTTACTGCAAAGCACTTGTAAGACATCTCCTAAAATGAGCTGGTGGTCGTCAATTTCAAAGATTTTCATTCAGCCTAACCTCTTCCAATTAATATTGGCTATTGCCAAGTGTCGTGAAATATGTGCTATAAATATTTAATACAGTTCATATTTGAGCAAAGTACACGGAATCGATCCATTAAAAACCGGAATTCGCCGCGATGTCCTGAGTCCTACCTTTTTACCCAACTCCTTATTTCCAGTCAAAATAAACGCATTCCAACCTTTAAAACGATGCTTGAAAATATCCCCCAACATCTTGTACAAATCTCCCAATTCGCTAGCATCTCCCAGGCGCTCTCCGTAGGGAGGATTGCAAATCAGAACGCCTCTGTCTGCTGGTGCTTCCAACTGAGATAACTCGGTTTGAGCAAACTGAATCTTACCGGAAATACCAGCTTGCTGCGCGTTCGTGCGAGCTTGAGTTAACATATCGAAATCGCGATCGCACCCTGCAATCACCTCTTTAAGTTCGGGTAACTCACTATTTTCCGCTTCGGCCCACAATTTATCCCACAAAGGTTCGTCAAAATCCCGCCAACTCATAAATCCAAACTTTTCTCGAAACAATCCCGGTGCAATATTCAAGCCCTTTAACGTCGCTTCCAAAGGCAAAGTTCCAGAACCGCACATTGGGTCTAAAAACGGCAAATCTGGCGTCCATTCTGCCATCTCCAACAAAGCCGCAGCTAGGGTTTCTTTGAGGGGAGCAAGCCCCATCGCCGGCCGATATCCCCGCCGGTGCAAACTGCCGCCGGAACTGTCTAAACTTAAAATAGCTCTATCTTGATGAATGTGAATGTTAATTAGCAAATCGGGATGCTCTACATCGACATTAGAACGCTTGTTAAATTGAAGGCGCTGTTGGTCGGCGATCGCATTTTTGACCTGCAAAGCTGTAAAGTGAGTGTGGTTCAACTTTTCGTTGCCGCCGGTGCAGTTTACTGCTAAAGTATTGTCGGGATATAAGTATTCGTCCCAAGGGATTTTTTGCACTTCGCGGTAGAGCATATCCGAGTTGTAACACCGGAATTCGGCGATCGGCATTAGCACTCGAAAAATCGTTCTCGACCAAAGATTGACGCGGTACAATAAAGCGCGATCGCCCGCAAAATAAACCCCTGTAAAATCTGGCTTGACATCCTCGGCCCCTAAACGTTCTAATTCTTGGGCGGCAATGGTTTCTAAACCGCGCGCAACTGTAGCAAAATATTGATTCATTGATAATTGGTAATTGGGAATTGGGAATTGGTTTTTCTCGATCGCCCTAAATTATATCAAATCCGGTACCATCGGAATTGTAAAATCGAGTCCACAGTCAACAATCACCGACGGTGCAACCGAAATTCCTCTAATTCATCTGCGTTAATCTGTGTTTATCTGCCCTCATCTGCGGTTTAAAAAAGAGAATGTATTAACCGCAGATGACAATGGATGGACGCGGATTTACGCAGATAAAGAGAAGAGAGATATGAATAATTCCGACTCCTCCCGGTGGGTTTCCGCGCACCTCACCCTTGCAAGTCACAAACTGTCAGTAATACTCGTAAAATTAAAAGCTTTCACGCGCACTCCGGGCACGACATTACTGCCGTAACGCTTCACCGCACTAACTGCATCCACATCGCGCAACATATCAGGTAAAACTTGATTGAAACGCAGGTTTTTAATCGGGTAAGCAATTTTGCCATCCTCAATCCAAAAAGTACCGTCGCGAGTCATCCCCGTTACTTCCAATGTTTTCGGATTAACGTAGCGCACGTACCAAGCTCGACTAACAAAAATTCCTCGCTCGGTTTGAGCAATTAAATCTGCTAAACTTTGGTCGGAACCTGTCATTACAATCGGGTAATAAGCACCTTTTGCCTCTTTACCTTTTTGTGCGGCCCAGTAGCGGGAATAAGACAAACTTTGAGGGACGCCATCTTTGACGATTTCCAAATAGTTATTGCTCAATCCGTCGCCGAAAAAAGTATTCGATCGCAGCAAAGGATGAGCCGGATCGCGCTGCACTTGCACTAACGGGCTGAAAAGTTGTTCCCCCGCGCGGTTTCCCGCTGGTTTTCCCTCTGCATCGGCGATCGACATAAACGATCGTCCCTCATCCGCCGCCCTCGCATCCAGCCCCCAAATCACCCACGGTAGCAACCCCCCAAAAGCAGCGCCGTCAAGGATTACCGGATAAACGCCCGGAGTGATGGGGCGCGGGTTACGGGATGCGATCGCCCGATCGAGCACTTGTTCTGCTAATTCGGCGATCGGCAATTCGTTGATACTCCAAGCAGTGCTCCTCGCCCAGCTAGAACCGTCTTCAACGCGAGCAGTCAAGCTGAAATCCGCCTGTGTAGACTGGTTGCAGGCGCGGAGTCCGGTTGACGAGGCGATCGCGTACAGCGACGCCTCAGCGCTCAAAGTGCCCGAACCATGAGCGCCCCCCTGGGAGGATCTCGCGCACGCTTGCTGCACCATTTCTGCCCGCGCTAGAGGCGATACAGTTGCGGTTGCTGCGTCGAAGGCGGGCGATCGCAAATCGTAGGTTTGAGGCGGCAGCAGCGGCATCCATTCGGGGTCTGCCGGCGCAATTCTGGCCAATTCTTCTGATCGCTTGACTGCAGAGGCGATCGCATCTTCATCAAATTCTGTAACAGCAGCAGAGGCGCTTTTGTTGCCAAAATAGCTAGTAATGCTCAGGTTAAATACAGTTTTGCTAATATTTTGGCTGATTTGATTTTCCGAGAAGCGGGAAAGAGATTCCTCGCCAGTAGAGAGACTGACAAATACTTCCTCTGCTTTGGATAGTTTGACTGCTTTTTCTACTACAGATAAGGCTTGGTCTTCACTTAAAAGTGCGGGCGATGTTGTTACAATCATGATTGGTAATTAGGCATTGCGAATTGGGCATTGCGAATTGGGCATTGCGAATTGGGCATTGCAAATTGGACATTGGGAATTGGGCATTGTTAGCAATTAACTAATAACTAAGAACCCATGCCCCATGCCCCATGCCCCATGCCCTATTACCCAATTTGAATATCCCTCACTCGCACCGGCACACAAGCGTGAGTCATTTGAGCAACCTGCATCGGCTCACCCTTTCCGCATATATGAGTACCGCATTGAACCAGCTCCGAAGCTGGCCCGATCGCATCTATTTGATTCCAGAAATCAGTAGTCATCGCCTGATAAGTTACATCCTTCAACATACCGACAACTTTACCTTTTTCCACCTTCCAAAAAGCATCGCCGCCGAATTGAAAATTGCGCCGCTGCTGGTCAATCGAATAACTACCCATACCGTCGATTAAAATCCCGTCTTCCGTATCCGCAATCATCTCTGCCAAAGTAGCAGTATGGCTGCCGCCATCCGGGCCCGGCTCCAATCCCAAATTGGGAATTCTCACCATCGGCACGCTCGACCAACTGTCAGCGTAAGCAGAACCGTTGCTGCTACCGCGTCCGAGGCGATAAGCCGTCTCTCTGTCAGTGAGATAATCAACTAAAATTCCATCCTTGACAACGTACCAATCTTGTGATTTTACGCCCTCATCATCGTAACCCATTGTACCGCGGCCGCCCGGTTGAGTGCGATCGCACTTAAAATTTACCCAAGGTGCAGCATATTGCAGTTTATTTAACTTATCAGTAGTAGCAAAGCTGGTGCCAGCAAAATTAGATTCGTAGCCGTAAACCCGGTCTAATTCAGTTGGATGTCCTACTGATTCGTGGATTGTCAAATACAAATTTGTCGGCTTGAGAATCATGGATTTGCAAATACCCGCAGCGATTTTGGGAGCGCGGACTTTCTCAATAGCTTCGGCGGCAACTCTTTCGACTTGACTCAACAAATCATCGGGATTAATATGTTCGTAACCGATATTCAGGGGCGGGCGTTCGTAACTGCGACTTTGGGCATCGCCGCCTGCAATTGCCGTACAGCTAAAACCCGGATAGCTGCGATAGATTGTTTGTTCGATTAGCGAGCCTTCTGTAGAAGCAAAAACCTTGTCTTCGCGGCTTGACTGCAAAAAAGAATCAGCTTTTTTGATGCCTTGTGCGCCGTGTGCTAGCAGCTTCTCGTTGATAGTTAGCAGCAGTTCCGCTTTATCAGCAACCGGTACCGAAAAAGGGTCAATGGCGATGGGAGTAATGTAGGTATCGACATATTTTTCGACAGGCACTAACCGCACCGGTTCCTTCTGAGTTAAGCGGCTGCCTTTAGCGATTTCTACAGCCAAAGCGACTATTCTTGCAACCTCTGCCGGCGTTTTGCTGTGACTGGCGGCAAACCCCCAAGCGCCGTCTAGAAGCACTCGCACGCCAAAACCGGAACTTACATTATCTGACAGTTGACTTAAAGATCGATCGCGCGCGTAAAGATTCTGCCTTCGATAACTGCAAAAACGCACATCACCGTACTCGCAACCTGTTTTCCGAATCAAATCTACAGCCAAATTTGCTAACTCGTTAGCAGAGATTTTTGCAGTTAATTGCACCATAGTTATTCGTCATTCGTCGTTAGTTGTTAATTATTATAGCGCTTTTCAATTTTTTGAACCATTTTCAACAAGCCTTCTATGGGCGGGCAGGATGCCCACCCAACAATAAATTCACTCTTTGTGGAACAGGCATCTTGCCTATTCTTAAAAATAGTACAAAGAGTGAGTTTAATGGCGGGCAGGATACCCACCCCACAATATAAATTCACTCTTTGTGGAACAGGCATCTTGCCTGTTGTTTATCATGGGGCAATATCTCAGTTTAATCTCACTCCATCTCCTGCAAAACCCCTGTCAAAATTTCCACAAGGCGATCGATATGTTCCTTCTCAATAATCAGCGGTGGCGACAAAGCAATAATATCACCCGTCGTCCGAATTAGCAACCCTTTTTCATAGCACTGAAGAAAACAATCAAAAGCCCGTTTCCCAGGCTTCCCAGCAATAGATTCCAACTCAATACCCGCTACCAGTCCCAGATTCCGAACATCAATTACGTGCCGCACTCCCTTCAAAGAATGCACCGCATCTTCCCAGTAACCAGCCATCTTATCGGCTCGTTCAAATAACCTTTCTTCCTCATAAATATCCAGGGTCGCCAGAGCAGCCGCACAAGCCAGAGGATGACCAGAATAAGTATAACCGTGAAAAAGCTCGATCGCATTTTCAGGAGCATTCATAAAAGCATCATAAATGCCTTCTTTCACAAACACCGCCCCCATCGGCACCGTACCGTTAGTTATCCCTTTCGCCGCCGTCACAATATCGGGAACCACCCCAAAATATTCCGTAGCAAAACTAGAGCCGAGTCGCCCGAATCCGGTAATAACCTCATCAAAAATTAGCAGAATTCCGTATTTGTCGCAAATCGCCCGCAGCCGCTCCAAATAACCTTTCGGGGGAATCAAAACCCCTGTAGAACCAGCCACAGGTTCCACAATTACCGCTGCAATATTCGACGCATCGTGCAAAGCGACAATCCGCTCCAATTCATCCGCCAAATGCGCTCCCCATTCCGGTTGTTTGCGGCTGAAAGCATTGTGTTCGAGATTGTGAGTGTGAGGCAAATGATCGACTCCCGTGAGCAAACTGCCAAAAAACTTGCGGTTTGTACCGATACCGCCGACAGAAATTCCCCCAAAACCAACGCCGTGATAGCCGCGTTCCCTACCGATTAATCTTTGGCGAGTTCCTTCACCTTTCACCCGGTGATAAGCAATCGCAATTTTTAAAGCAGTTTCTACTGATTCCGAACCCGAATTAGTAAAGAAAACGCGATCGAAATTGCCCGGAATCATCTTCACCAAACGTTCCGCCAATTCAAAAGCACCCGGATGTCCCATCTGAAAAGCCGGAGAGTAATCCAAACGCAAAACCTGCTGTTTAACTGCTTCGGCAATTGTCTCGCGGGCGTGTCCTGCATTCACGCACCACAGCCCCGCAGTACCATCTAAAATTGAGCGGTTATCATCGCTTGTAAAGTGCATATCTTTTGCCGAAACCAATATTCGCGGATTGGCTTTAAACTGTCGGTTTGCCGTGAATGGCATCCAGTAAGCGTCCATATTTGTCATCGTTTTTTTATCTTTTTATATTGATGATTCTGCCTCCAGACTATAACTTGCTACCGATCGCCGATCGCCCGACGCTTATTATAATTTTACAAAACACCTCTCTCCCTCTTTCTATCTTTTCTATCTCCTCTGCGCCCTCTGCGCCCTCTGCGGTTAGTAAAAAAATATCATTCACAAATGAAATAAAATCACTGCCGCAATCCTAAATCTTGGCGATGGCTTTCCTACCCGCAGAGATATCAGAGAAAAAACCCGGTTCATTAATTAACATAAAAAAACCGGGCTTTTAAGGAACCTAAAAACTTGATGTTTAATGACAAAAACTAGCTAATTAACGATCGCCCCCACAGACTCATGCTGCAACAAACCAGTTAGCATTTTCACAGGCCGCTCCCCGTAGGGCCACGCGAAAGCATGGCGGAAAGCAGCTTCTTGACACGCTTGCAACTGCCGAAAATCAATGATATCCAAAGTTAACAAATTCTCGTACTCAAAAGGCAGCCGCACGTTGTGCAATCCCGCGTTGTCGGTACAAATGGCAATATCGACACCAGCTTCAAAACATCGATCGAACACAACCTTCAATTCGCGCATATCCTGCAACGTCCCCGTTTTGAGATAGGTAGTCGGGCAAACTTCCAAGCATTGACCCCTGCGCGCGACTTCTGGCAGCAGTTCGGGATATTTTAATGGAATTTGAATCCCGTGGCCGATCCGCATCAAATAGGGCAAAAGTTCGGGATAACAGCCAGAGGTAGTTTCGTAGAGGTGGCCGGTAGTTTTGATGCCGATCGACCTCGCATACTGGTACAATCCGACAAACTCCTCCAAACGCTCGCCAATACAATCATCGCCCCCAGCTATATCGATCGCGCAAACATATTCTCGCATCCCGGCCGCCAAATCTACGATCGCCCGATTCACTTCATAAGGCAAACGCGAGTGCATACACAAAATTTGGCTGGTAACAATCGGACAATCGCTAATTTGACTGGCCTTGCCCACAACCTTTACAATTTCTGCCATCAAATCAATGCGTTCTGACTGTTCCAAATGTTCTGGAGTCCGCAAATAAGGCGTATAGCGCAACTCCAAATAAGCCATATTTTCAAACACGTAAGCGCCCCGCATCAACCGATAGATAAAATAAGGCAAAGTCTCAACAGTTTGAACGCTTTCTACCAGCGTGTGCAGTTCCAAATACTCATTGAGAGTATTGCGCGGACGAGTGTAAAATTCCTCAAAATCCGAGTATTTTTGAAATCGATTAACCATCTCAGCATTGTGGCGATCGAAATACCGCCACAGCACCCTAGGAACGACAGAACCGCCCAGATGGCGGTGCAACTCAGCGTGTAAAGTCATGGCAAAAAAGCCTCAATTTTCTCGATTGTAACAAAAATTAATTTGACCGAAAGCAATTGGGTGTGTTGCCCCCGGACTCGTCAGTGGATCGGCTCTCACTAATTTGCGTATCCGATCGACCTGCGAACCGATGTATCCGTGGCGTAGCCTCTCAAATCTCAAATCCAAAATCTAAAATTTAAAATTGATTGACATTTGGGACGCATTCATAGATAATCGGAGATTGTGTCAACCTGAACTGAACGCGAGAAACCCTTGGCTAACGTAGTTGTGATCGGCGCCCAGTGGGGCGATGAAGGAAAAGGCAAAATTACCGATTTGCTCAGCAAATCCGCAGATATCGTTGTCCGCTACCAAGGGGGCGTCAACGCGGGTCATACCGTGGTAGTTAACGGTCAGACTTTCAAGCTGCACTTAATTCCGTCTGGGATTCTCTACCCTGATAAAGAGTGTATTATCGGCTGCGGTACGGTCATCGACCCCAAAGTTTTAATTGCAGAGTTAGATCAGCTAGAGGCACTGAATATTTCAACGGCCTCGCTGATGATTTCGGAAACTGCTCACGTAACGATGCCCTATCATCGATTAATTGATGTAGCATCGGAAACGCAGCGGGGAAATTATAAAATCGGGACGACGGGACGCGGAATTGGCCCTACTTACGCCGACAAGTCCGAACGCACTGGCATTCGGATGCTCGATTTAATGGACTTGGAAGGGTTGCAAGAACAACTGGAATGGACGATTAATTGTAAAAATGTCCTTCTCGAAAAACTCTACAATTTGCCGCCTTTAAATCCGCAAGATGTAATTGATGAATATCGAGTTTATGCGGAACGTTTGCGACCGCACGTAGTAGATAGTTCCCTGAAAATTTATGAGGGAATTCACAAGCGGAAAAATATTCTGTTTGAAGGCGCGCAAGGCACTTTATTAGACTTAGACCACGGCACTTATCCTTACGTTACTTCGAGCAATCCCATCGCTGGTGGCGCTTGTGTGGGAACCGGAGTCGGCCCGACAGCGATCGATCGCGTAATTGGCGTAGCAAAAGCTTATACAACCCGCGTCGGAGAAGGCCCCTTCCCTACCGAAATGGTAGATGGAATAGGCGCAATTTTGGGCGAGAGAGGTGCAGAATTCGGCACTACAACGGGCAGAAAACGCCGCTGCGGTTGGTTCGACGCGGTAATCGGCCGCTACGCAGTCCGCATCAACGGCCTTGACTGTCTGGCAATTACCAAACTAGATGTTTTGGATGAATTAGAAGAAATAAAAGTTTGCGTTGCTTACGAAATTGACGGCGAAAAATGTGTTGATTTCCCCAAAAGTTCCCGGATATTTGCTCGGTGCAAACCTATTTACGAAACCCTTCCCGGTTGGAAGCAGTCTACGGAAGAGTGCCGGAATTTGGAAGATTTACCGCCGCAAGCATTGGATTATCTAAAGTTTTTGGCAGACTTGATGGAAGTGCCGATCGCAATTGTTTCTCTCGGTGCCAGCCGCGACCAAACTATTATTGTAGAAGACCCGATTCACGGCCCGAAACGCGCTTTGCTTTCTGCAGACGGCCATCCCGCCAAACCATTTTAGGTTTGAGATTTTAGATTGGGAAATATTGATGGGGAGATTGGGTGAGTTGAAGAGACCGAGATTCGGAGAATAGCCAAATTCCCAATTCCCAATTATTATCAAATATTCAGCGAATTTAATTAACTTCGATCGCTGTAGCATAAATTTGATAAAATGTAAAAACAATCAACAGAAAGTCATAAAATGGAACTCGCAGTAGAATGTCAAAAGCGGGCAGAAGGCAGCAAACCTAACGCCCTCCGCCGCTCTGGATTGATTCCCGCCGTCCTCTACGGCCACAAAGGCTCTGAATCTATTTCCCTTACCATCAAAGCCAAAACAGTTGAACACCTGCTGAAAAAGCACGTAGTCAACAATACCCTAATTGACCTCAGCATTCCCGACCTCTCTTGGAGCGGAAAAACCTTGCTGCGTGAAGTTCAAGTTCATCCTTGGAAAGGCTATCCTTACCACCTGAGCTTTTTCTCCGTAGCAACTCAAGACAGCCTGGAAGTTGAAGTGTCGCTGAATTTTGTCGGCGAAGCTGTCGGCGTCAAGTTAGAAGGCGGCATCTTGGATACCGTGCTGACGCAACTAGCAGTTAAGTGCAAACCTGACAGCATTCCTGAAGGAATTGATGTAGATATTTCTAATTTAAAGGTTGGGGATGCGCTGCACATTCACGAATTAGTTTTGCCTGCGGGAGTGGTAGCTCTCGGCGAACCAGATCAGGTGGTTGTTACCGTGCTGGGAATTCAAGCAGGTTCTGAAGCCGAAGACGCAGAAGAAGACGCAGCCGCAGCAGCTTAATTAGTAATTGCTAATAGTTGTTAACTCATGGTTGCAAAAAAGGGCGATCGCTTTCTCGCAAAAGGGCGATCGTTTTTTGCTAAAAAGGCTATTCTCGTTTGGGTTCGATCGCCGATTTTGCGCCGTTTGTAATATTTTTTAGGTGGACTCCCTTGCGCCGTCCACAACAAAGCCTCCCACAAGCAAGAAGCGGCATTGTTTACTTTGCTTTACAAAACGGGCGATCGACCGGAAGGTACAAAAGTCTGGACGGGCGCGCAAATCCGCCAGAAACCGTACTGAATTCTTACATATTTAGCCGTAAAATCAAAAAATCAGCCGAGAATCCCGGTTCCTCGCCAGCAGCGGGAATCAAAAAAATTAAGAATTAGGGGAACAAGCCCGCTACTCTTAGTGTCAAACGCGAGTATAATTGTGAAACGTTTAGACTACCTTATTTAATTCCTGCCTCTGGAGCCGCCGCCCATATGCCATCAACAGTGAATACAGAATCAACAGCGGTGCAATTTAACCAACAGGGAGAAACATACTTATCCCAAGGAAAAATAGAAGAAGCGATCGCATCCTGCGAGCAAGCTTTGAAGATTCACCCCAATTTTGCACCGGCTTACAAGACTTTGGGCAACGCGCTGCAAGCTCAAGGCAGGATGGAAGAGGCGCGGCACTGGTACGCAAAAGCGATTGAAATAGAACCGAATTTTGCGGAAGTATACGCGAATTTAGGTAGTCTTGGCGCGCAGCAGCAAAAATGGCAGGAGGCGATCGGATTTTATCAAAAGGCGATCGCTATTAAGCCGAATTTCGCGGGAGTGTACCGGAATTTAGCAAAAGTATTCGGACAAATTAGCAAACCGGAAGAAGCCCAGCAGTGCTGGTATCAAGCATTTAGTTTGGAACCGGAAAAAGTAGCGCCTGGGGAACACTTGAATATGGGCGACGCTTTTTTTCGGCAGGAAAAATACCCCGAAGCGATCGCTTGTTACGATCGCGCCATAAAATTAAATCCTAATGTGGCGACTGCTTACCAAAATTTGGGCGAAGCGCTAAAAAAACAAGGCAAGTTAGAGGAAGCGACAGCATATTATCGCAAAGCTATTGAACTGAACGCAGCTCATGCGAGAAACGGCAGCGAGGGACAGCAAACTTTGGCGGGTGCCACTGCGAAAAACGGTGCAGTTAAGCAGCAGCCGGCAGCAACGGCAGTCAAGCAGCCAGTGCAGCAGCCAGTGCAGCAGCCAGTGCAGCAGCAGCCAGTTAATTCTAAAATTAATATAGAAGATCCAGAAGCATACAAAATATTGGCAGAAGGCTATTTTGCTCAAGGCAAATTGGAACAGGCGATCACAGCTTGCAAGAAGGCGCTGCAAATTAAGCCGGAAGCACCGCTTTACAAAATGCTGGGCAACGCCCTGCAAGCTGGTGGCAAAATTGATGAAGCTAAAAGTTGCTATGTCAAAGCAATAGAAATTAACCCAAATTTTGCCGAAGCATACGCTAATTACGGCAGCATATGTGCCCAGCAAGAACAGTGGCAGCAAGCGGTTTCAGCTTACGAAAAGGCGATAGCCCTGAAACCGGATTTTGCAGGTGCTTTCCGCAATTTTGCGAAACTGTTAAGTCAGTTAGGCAAGTCGGAGGAGGCGGCTGAGGCTTGGTATCGAGCATTTGCGATAGACCCAAAATCCGGAACGGCTGAGGAACACGAGAATTTAGCCAGAACTTTGATCGAGCAAGGTAAGGTAAATAAGGGAATTGAGTGTTACCGGCGCGCGGTTGAGTTGAACCCAAATGCTGGTGCAGCTTATCACGAATTGGGCGAAATTCTTAAGGGTCAAGAAGAGTGGGAAGCGGCGGTAGATGCTTACACTAATGCTATTAGAAACAATCCTGATCTTTCTTGGTCGCACAACAATTTAGCTGAGTCGCTGGTTAAGTTGGAACGGTGGGAAGAAGCTGTAAATGCTTACCGCAAGGCGATCGAATTAAATCCTGATTTTAGCTGGTCTCACAACAATTTAGCGGATGTGTTGCTGAAGTTGGAACGGTGGGAAGAAGCTGTAGAGTCTTACCGGAAAGCAACAGAATTAAATCCAGATTTCAGTTGGTCGCACAACTATTTAGCAGACGCGCTAATTAAACTAGGAAGGTGGGATGAGGCAATTTCGGCTTACCAAAGGTCGATCGAACTCAATCCCGACCATTTTTGGGCGCACAACAATTTAGCAGAAGCGCTGGTGAATTTGGAACGTTGGGATGAGGCAGTTGTTGCCTACCGGCGTGCTAACGAAGTTAATCCGAATTTCTTCTGGTCGCAGAGCAAATTGGGTGACGCGCTGCTAGAAAGGGAAAAATGGGAGGAAGCGATCGATGTTTACCGACGCGCGGCCGAGTTAAATCCTGATTTTCCGTGGACTTATTACAACATGGCAACGGCTTTTGAGAAGCTGGAACGGTGGGATGAGTCGATCGCCGCTTACCGCCGCGCTGCGGAAATTCAGGCGGATTTGCCGTGGCTTTCGCAAAAGTTGGCTGATGCTTTGAGGATGCGATCGCAGTGGGATTTGCAGGAGGCGATGCGTTTGTATCGGCGGGCGATTCAGGAGAATCGTGATGACGTGCAGTTGTATCACAAGGCGCTGGAGATTGCGCCGAATGATGCTGACCTTTATGTTGAGTTGGCGGATGCTTTGGTGCGGCACAGTTGGCCGGATGGGGCGATCGTCTTTTATCAGATGGCGTTGCAGGTAAATCCCGAATGCGGTGAGGCGCACTTGCATTTGGGGTTGATATTCGCGCAAAAGAATGATAGTGAGCGGGCGATCGCTTGTTACCGCCGCGCTATTGAGGTTCAACCAAATGAGTATAAACCTTACCAATTGTTAGGCGATGCTTTGAGTGCAAAAGGTCAGCGGGAGGAAGCGATGAACTGTTACCGCCGCGCGATCGAGTTAAAACCTGACGATCCGTATATCCACAACAATTTAGGAGATATGCTGCGACATCAAGGAGATGTGGAGGGAGCGATCGCTTGTTACCGCCGCGCCCTGGAACTGAACCCTGATTTCTCTTGGTTCCACTATAATTTAGGCGAAGTCTTGACTAAAAAAGGGCAAATAGATGAAGCAAGTGCTTGTTACCGTCGCGCCTTAGAGCTAAAACCCAAGATTTTCTAATTTTGACTGCGATCTGGTATACATTTCGCACTTTAATGTCGGAAAAATAATACTATTACCCTACACCAGTCAATCGAAATTAGAGGAACCGAAATGAAACCGGAAGAAGCTCAGCGTCTAGAATCAAATATTCAAAAGACTTTATCTATTCATGCTAAAAACGACAAGAGTTATCTGTGGATGGCATATTGGGTGCTCTTTGAACGTGAAGCAGATCCAGATGGGTTAGAAGGTTGGTTGGACGAAATTAGTGCAGGTGTGTCTCGAGCTGCTGTCATCCAAAAGATGATTGAATCAAATGAATTTCAAGAACGCCTTGTAGGTGTAGGAGGCGAAAACCCACTTAGTAAACTTCACAAGGCCAGAATGGAAATGGTTAGAACACTGCTTCCACCTGGTAAAGTTATTTTAGACATCGGAGGTTATTCTGGCTCCGATGAAAGAGGCGCTTTGTTACAGTTGGGCTATCCTTATCTACCGGAAAAGCTATACATTTTAGACTTTCATCCCGACAAAATGATGTTTCCTGGTCCGGAATGGTCGCAACAGGTTAACTACCAAGGCTGTGAGATTGAATATGTCTATGGAAGCATGGCAGACTTAACCTGCTTTCAGAAAAATTACTTTGACCTAATTTGGTCGGGAGAGTCAATAGAACACGTCACTGTAGAGGAGGCTGAAAAAGTTCTTTCAGAAGCCTACAAGTTATTAAAACCCGGGGGAATATTGGCACTAGATACCCCAAACAGGCGAGCTACAAAAGTACATAGTCCTGATAGTTACATCCATGCCGAACACAAGATAGAATATTATTATGAAGATTTGTGCAAGCTTATAGAGAAGCACAACTTTAAAATCCTTCAGACTAAGGGACTTATCGATCTTTCAACATCGCTCGCTACCTCTAGTATGGAGCATTTCTATCAGGAGTTTATTCAGGGCGAACTCATCAATGATAATCCCGATAATTCTTATTGTTTCTACATCTGCTGCGTGCGACCAGAGAATAGTTAGGATTGTTGATAAGTGTAGCCCTATTTTGTTGTCTGAACGTTTTGCAGTTAAAACCTTGAGTGATCTAATTCTCTTTGAGCTTGCAGCGCCGCTTGCTTCCAAGCTTGAGCTTGCGATTCAAACAACTTTTTCTCTTCTATTGTCCTCATAATATATTCCAGGCGATGTCTAATTTTTTGACCAATAACCTCTGGATTGAATAAAGACCTAATCTCCTTAGCTGCTCTCGCTCCTACTTGCCGTGCTTGCGGATAATTTTCAAAAACATACTTCATGAGCGAAGCTGTATGATCTATATCCGGCTCAGCCCAGATACTACCTTTTGGGTAAAGCCCATAAGCTTCAGTCGTTGCCACTAAATCGTATTTCACCAAAAAACTATTGCCGACATTCATAAAATCGGTATTGGATGAATAAGCGGTAGCTATGACTGGCTTGCCGTAATACATTGCTTCCGCCATAGTCAAACCAAAACCCTCAGCCCGATGTAGCGATACATAGCAGTTACAATTATCTACTAAGCCATGAACCTCTTCCTTGCTCAAATGCCCTTCGATAAGTTGAATCGATGGCCAGTCTTCTGTCATTGCTTTTAGTTGATCGTACTGATTTTGATAATAATGATGAGGTCGAAACTTAATAATCAGTAAAACATCTTCATCAGACTTCCCAAAAGCGTTTTTAAACGCCTCAATGGTAGCAAAAGGATTTTTTCGCTCAAAACCGCTACCCATGTCGAACATGAACAGAAAAATAAATTTTTCTTTAGGTAATCCTAAAGATTCTCTCCCCAACTCGTTGGGCGGTAAATAAATGCTAGGCGGTAATTTCACAACTGGAAGAGGCGAGACATCGGAAATGGTTTCAGCAGTATAATTACTGTAAGTCCAAACCTCATCAAATCGATTAAAAGCTCCCATCCAAATATCAGGAAATACCGGAAGTTCCCAAATCCAAAAACCAATATTATAGCGATCATTAAAATATGCAGGATCTATAGAGTTCAACAGTGACTCGTGAGGGTTGGTATGGACGATATTAATGGGATAAGAAGGCTCG
Source organism: Microcoleus sp. Pol17C6 (assembly GCF_036701145.1). NCBI lineage: Bacteria > Bacillati > Cyanobacteriota > Cyanophyceae > Oscillatoriales > Microcoleaceae > Microcoleus > Microcoleus sp. Pol17C6. The sequence goes on along the minus strand of NZ_JAUBQH010000009.1, from coordinate 78,745 downwards.
CTGGAAAAATTTTTGTATGTATAATCTAAGTTGCGTTGCGAATCTTCTTTCATATCCTTGATTGTGAAAGGAATGTTAGCTGCTTCTATCGCTCTGATAGTACCTCGCACACCCCCGCCCAAACCAAACTCCCCACTCACATGACCGATAATATTAACTCCAAACTTAAAATTTGTGTGATTGAACATGATTGAACTCCTAATAAGAAATATCTACAGTAAATTAAATTTTTTAAGTCTTAAGAAGCCTTTGGTGTTGCGCTAGCTCAGATTGAATTTGCTGTGTTGTCTGCCGCCAAACTTCGATTTGGGACTGGGCAAAACCCGTCTCTTGCTGCATCTGATGAATGCGGGTTGACCAGTTTGTAGATTGGTTCATCCGGTTTCTAATGATTTCCAAGCGATTTTTGATTTTCGTGCCTTGAAGTTGAGGACTCAGTAAAGACTTAATTTCTTGAGCTGCTCTTGCTCCTACTTGCTGGGCTGCTTGGGGATTTTCAACAACATACTGCATTAATGATGCTGCATGATCGATATGGGGATCTGCCCAGTAATTTCCTTTAAAGTAAGGCCCATAATCTTCGGTCAGCGTCACTATGTCATATTTTACTGGAAAACTATTGCCGACATTCATAAATTCCATATTAGATGAGTAACCAGTCGCGATTACGGGTTTGCCGTAATACATAGCTTCCGCCATTGTCAAGCCAAAACCTTCGGCCCGGTGCAGGGAAACATAGCAGTCGCAATTAGCAACTAAAGCATGAAGTTCTTCTCTCTTTAAATGCCCATCTATAAAGTGAACTGGCCAGCCTGCTGCTTGCGCTTTGAGTTGGTCTCGTTCTTTGGGGAAAAAGTTGCCATTAGAAAACTTGAGTACCAGTAAGACATCTTCATTCGATTGAGCAAAAGCTCGCTTAAATGCCTCCAAAGTAGCAAAGGGATTTTTGCGACCTATGGTACTGTGGAAGTCAAACATGAACAAAAAAATAAATTTGTCTTGGGGTAATCCTAATGCTTCTCTCTCAAATGACGGTTCGGGAAATTCAAGGCTGGACATCATCTTAATCACAGGGACGGGGGATACGGGTGCGATCGCTTCAGCGCAGTAATTGCTATAAGTCCATATCTCGTCAAATAAAGAAAAAGCGTACAGCCACCCTGGAGGAAATATCGGCAGTTCCCAAGCCCAGAAGCCAATATTGTATCGACCTTTAAAGCATTCGCGATCTACCATGTTGAAAACAACGGGTTCTGGCAGAGTGTGAATCAGGTTAATGGGATAGGGATTTTGCTCGGAAAAACTTGTGTAGCTGTTATCTAAATTTCGATGCCAATCTACCTTAATATCCTTGAGTGCATAGGGAACACCAGCAGCTTCGATCGCTCTGAGAGTGGCCCTCGAACCTTCTCCCAGACCATATTCACCGCTCAGGTGTCCGATAAAATTGATGCCGAAATTAGAATCTCTTGTTTGATTTAACATCTTCGTCTTTTACTTAAGAAATATCTCGAATAAATGCTTGAGAATTAAGCGCTATTTTCGTGGAAATTAAGAGTATTTTGCTAACTCTTTCTGTACCTGTAATGCTGTCTGCCTCCAAGCTTGGGCTTGACGAGCCAATAGATCTCTTTCTGTCTGAAGTTCATGGAACCGATTTGACAACTGGGTAGGATTTAGATGTGCCCTGATAAATTCAAGGCGATTTTTTATTTTTATACCTACAGCTTGAGGATTTAATAAAGACCTGATTTCCTTGGCTGCTATTTTTCCTGTTTTCTGAGCTTCCTGATAATTCTCAAATACATACTTCATCAAAGACGCAGCATGATCGATATCTGGTTCCGCCCACACACTGCCTTTGGGGTAAGCCCCATAATCTTCTTTTGTTGTCACCAGTTCGTATTTAACCGGAAAACTATTGCCAACATTCATAAATTCCATATTAGATGAATAGGCTGTGGCGATTACTGGTTTGCCGTAGTACATGGCTTCAGACATTGTTAAACCGAAGCCCTCAGCCCGATGCAAAGACACATAACAGTCACAACTATTAACCAAAGCATGAATCTCTTCTTTTTGCAAATGTCCGTCTATAAACTGAAGAGATGACCAACCCTCAGCTAAATCCATTAGTTCCTGTCGCCGTTGCGGAAAAAGATGAGCATTGGCAAACTTGAGAACGAGTAAAACATCTGGATTAGATTTACCAAAAGCTCGTTTAAATGCGTCAACGGTGGCAAAGGGATTTTTCCGTTCAAAGGAACTGCCAAAGTCAAACATGAATAGAAAAATAAACTTATCTTTGGGTAAGTTGAGGTTGTCTCTTGTTAATAATGGTTGCGGGAAAGCGAGGCTAACAGGAATTTTGAGTACAGGAACTTGGGACACAGCCGCAAATGCTTCTGCACAAAAATTACTGGTAGTCCAAATTTCATCAAATAAATCAAATGCCCACTGCCATTCAGAGGGAAATACGGGCAGTTCCCATAACCAGACACCTATATTGTATTTGCCTTTGAAATATTCAGAACCAATGCCCGAAAAGTATCCGCCTAAAATTTGCTCAACCCAATTGGGGTTGGTTTGGACTATATTGATTGGATATGGATTGTCATCGGAAAACTTTTTGTAGCTGGTATCGGAGTTAGGTAGCCAATCTATGTTTAGATCCTTAACTGCAAAGGGAATTCGGGCTGCTTCTAGGGCTCGGAGATTTCCTCTAGCAGCTTCTGCTAGCCCAAAATCACCGGTTATATGACCGGCTAAATTAACACCCAAAGAATTATTTAGTTGATGATTTAACATTCGTCTTGCTTTTTGCTGAGTAGAAATGTCTGAATAGGATTGAAAAACGATTTAATCTATGAAGCCTTTTGAATGAGCAGCCCCAAGGATGTTGTGACATATTGTTCTAACTGAAGCTTTAAGTGTATTCCCGACCAGGGCGGTACGTCTATGTGACGATCGAATGGCCCGCTTCCAGTGTTGTAGTTGAGGACTATTTCGTGTCCTTGGCTTGTCAACTCTGCTGCGAGTCTGTCGATGTCCTGCCGTCGAAAAAGTACAGTCTGCTGGTGGTCGATCGTCGCGTCATTAGAAAAAACGTTGAATTCGGTGGTGTGTACTGCTATTCCCCCCGGACGCAGGCACTTAAGGCTGTTTTTGACGAATTGCAGCCCCAGTTCGATCGAGCCGACGTGCTCGAAAGCGCAAGACGAATAGACAAAATCGAAGCCGACCAAATCTGGAGCTATTTTATTCATGTCCGCTATCCGGTACTTTACCAGTGCTGAAAAGCGATGGGGGGGGCAAATGCCGCGATCGTTAAGCGCCTCCAGGGTGGCTGCATATTGACCGGTATCAGCCCATCCCTGCTTCGTGGCTTCCTCTGAATCTAGGTCTGTGGCCACCACTTCGCAGCCTCGTGCAGCCATTACAGCTACGAGTGGTTCCTTGCCGACACCAAAACCGAGTCCGCGCCTGCCTGGTGACATCATCCCTGTCTCTGACAGACACTGAAGGATATAGGCGTATTCCCACAGTTTTCGATGGAATATCGGCTCATGGGGAAGACGAGTTTCCTGACACCAATAGTAGAAGGCATCCGATCGGCACTGGGCCTCTGTGGCCATCTGCGAGACTGGATTGGTTAAGCTTGGCTCGTCATTGATAATACCTAGCTGTCGCTTAAGGGTAGTCGTCGGAGCCTTTTGTTCACTCATAATAATACCGCGCCTCTCCAATAATTATGAGATTATTCTAGTTATGTCTTTCCGCTTTTGTCTCAATTTTAATGCCGTTTGATAAACTTCAATATCATCACTATTGAGAGCTGCTAGCTTAGCCACCATGTTTTTATCACCCAACACCTTGTTTACATAGGTATGATACCCTTGATATTTATTTTGATTATTCCAACCAATTTCTAACTCTGGCCAATCTAGACTTTCTTTCAAGTTGTTTAGATCATCCTGAAAAAATTCTTGGATACCTATAAAGAAAAAATCGGTGATTTCTATTCCTCGCAGGTATTCAGATATAACATTTTGATTTTCCGGCATCTCGGCAAATTCAACTAAATCAGGTTTAGTCTTCTTTACATCTTCTTGAAAAGCATTTTCACTCGCTTCAGTAGGCTTACCAATAAAATCACAATACCCAGAAATTAAACGAGTAATCGGATGCCTCAGCCATGCAATTAGTTTAGGAGAAGAATATAACAAGCATTCTTTGTACCTGCTAGCTGGAAATTGACCGTGAATCACTTGAGTTTGCAGTCTAATTAAACGCTGCTCCAAGATGGTGGCTAAGGGCAATTTGCCATCTTCGCAAAAAACTTGCTCTGCACCGTAAACCTGTTGGAGAACTTTGCCAAATGTTATCCCGGCTGTTTTGGGTACATGAATTGAAATTACTTCTAAACCCAAAGATGAAGCTAATAATTCTTTCTCTACGAGCTTCCACAGCGACTCAAATTCAGGTGATTGTCGCAGTATGGTGAGCAAGTCTTGCCGTGTCCTACTGCCGTTACCTAAATCGTGAATGTGGTGATTTTTCCCTTCCTTATCAGGCTTACGTTTGAGATAAGTCTCATAAGCAACTTCCAAAAATAATCCATCATTCAGACCCTCAGTTTCTTGCAAAAAAGCTTCGTCCTTGAATACAGGGAGTTGAACCTTAGCTTGCGCTAATTCTCTCGTAATCCTAATTTTCATTATCTGTTCAAGGCGATTTCTAATTTTGTTGCCAACAGCTTGCGGACTCAGCAAAGATTTGATATCTTGAGCAGCTTTAGCACCTACTTGCTGCGCTTCCTGATAATTTTGAAAAACATATTGCATTAAAGACGCAGCATGATCAATGTCGGGTTCTGCCCAAACATTTCCTTGCGAGTAAGGGCCATAATTTTCCGCAAGTGTCACTAAATCGTATTTAACAGGAAAACTATTGCCTACATTCATAAATTCCATATTAGATGAGTAGGCTGTCGCTATTACTGGCTTGCCGTAATACATCGCTTCTGCCATTGTCAAACCAAAGCCCTCAGCACGGTGCAACGATACATAGCAGTCACAGCTTTTAACCAAGCCATAAAGCTCTTCTTTCTTCAAATGCCCATCTATTAGGCGAATGGAGGGCCAGTCCTCCGCTTGCTCTTTCAGTTGTTCTCTCTGCTGAGGATGAAAATGTCCGTTAGAAGACTTTATGACGAGCAATACATCCTCATTGTTTGATTGAGAAAAAGCTTGTTTAAAGGCTTCAATAGTACCCAATGTATTTTTGCGTGCTAGCGTACTGTGAAAATCAAACATAAACAGAAAAACAAATTTTCCTTGAGGTAGTCCTAATGCCTTTATGTCCCCAGATGTTGATGGTAGAGCAATACTAGGTGGTAGTTTGAGAACAGGAATTGGTGACTGCCTAGCTATTGTTTCAGCCGTATAATTACTATAAGTCCAAATCTCATCGAATAAATCAAAAGCATAGTCCCAGACGCGGGGTAAAATTGGCAATTCCCAAGCCCAGTAGCCAATATTATATCGCCCCTTAAAATATTCCGAACCCAGACCTTCAATCATTCCATCCCCTGGATTGATATGAATCAGGTTGATGGGGTATTGAATATTTTGAGAAATATTTGTGTAGCTATCATCTAAGTTCCTGTGCCAATCTACTTTAATATCATTAATTGTGAAGGGGATACCTACCGATTCCAGTCCTCTTAGAGTGCCTCTTGCTCCTTCTCCCAAACCATATTCCCCGCTCACGTGACCTACGAAATTAATACCTAAAGAAGAAGTCAGTGTATTTTTCAACATACCAATTATTGTCCTACCCTCAACGGCTTTTAGAAGAATCAATTTATAGACAAATTAATTGTCTAGTAACTTGACATTTTTGATCGCATTTTTTAAGCCAGTAAGTTAATATTGCTGGCTATTTTTATTTAACGTACTGCTACTGACACCTTACCATTAAGGCTGCGCCGCATCAATTCTTTCCATTCCGCTGAATTGATTAGCGAGTTGGTATCGAGGTGGACTCCCTTTTCCGAAGAGAATTGGGAAAATTTTTCTAACCAGTCCAAGATAGTTTCTGTTGGTGATAAAGGCGTACACTTCAAAGATTCTTTGAGAAAGTTAGCCATTCCGTTCAGATCGCCTTTGTGATAAGCGTACCATCCCTCCCACAACAGGAGTTTGTACTGAGTCTGACTTTGTTGCACATCAGCCTGCCTGTGCATGACTGGCGGAAGTTTCAATCTTTCCAATTCTCGC
>NZ_JAUBQH010000009.1:0-72364 GCF_036701145.1 Microcoleus sp. Pol17C6 | reverse complement strand
TGAGTCTGGTGCAGTTGAGCCTGAGATTGCTCCAACTCTCCCTGAGTCTGGTGCAGTTGAGCCTGAGATTGCTCCAACTCTCCCTGAGTCTGGTGCAGTTGAGCCTGAGATTGCTCCAATTCTTCCTGAGTCTGGTGCAGTTGAGTCTGAGATTGTGCTAATCCACTTTCAGCCTGGTGCAGCAGTACATGAGATTGCTCTAATTCTCTCTGAGTTTGGTGCAGTTGCAATTGTAATTGTGTCTGTTCATCCTGAATCTGGTGCAGTTGCGCCTTGTAATGCGACAATTCTATCCGAGTCTCATATGGCATATGGTAATAAAGATGAGTAGGCTCGACATCTAAGTTTAGAGTAAAGTCATTTGAAAGCTTGGAAAGCTCTATAACAGCGATCGCATTAGCGGTTGCAAACGGATAGTTGTACTCTGCATTGGTAACTTCAAAAACATCTACTTCTGCCCACAACATTTTAACGCTATGTTTGGTCTGATCTCTATCTATTAGTTTTAAAAAGTTTGTAACAACTGCTTCTTTAGGAATTCCGTACTTTCTTAAAAGACTAAGGTACTGACCGCTGAACTGAATATACCACTCACCGTCTGTCAATGTTCCAAAAGGAAAAGTAATTAAAGCAGTTCCTCCAACCGCAAGGATATCGTATATCTTAGCTATAGCCTTGAGGGGAGCTTCTAAATCTCGTTCTTCTGCAATTTCTCCATAAGTTCCGACGGGCGTAACCCCCTGTCCTATATGCTCTACTGTTGAAATAGAAACTATAGCATCATATTTTTCTTCTGATCCCAGTAACATTAAATCTTCATTGTCTACACCTAGCTCTCTTTCAAATTTATCTACAATTTTTCTAGAAATAACTCCCGTATGCTGACTGAGGGAATTTTCATAATAGGATAGCACGTTTCCCACTTCTAACACACGGGCGGATTTGACAAGATTCGCCAGAAAGTCAAATCCGATCGGCACTTCCACTGCTCTTTCCGAAGGATTGTTATATTGAATGCGGTTGTAAGGTAGTTCTTTCCCTTTAAAGTTGAAATTTACTTCCCACTTAGTCATTTTACTTGTTCCCTTTTTTACTCGGTTTCACTAATTTTCTGTTAAGCTTAAACCTATACTTGGTATAGTACAGAAGGTTTCAACTTACTTATTAACAATTAGCCTGTTTAGCCTCCACCATCATTTTTACTACAGCCAGCATTTTATATTGTGCCTGCAAACCTAACTTTGGCTGCGCCTTAGCAGGATTGCCTTTGCCAAGAAGTGCAATGTCTGTTGGTATGTAAAGACTCCTATCTGTAACTGTATGTTCCTCCCAGCCTAATCCTAAAGTCGCCAACCCTTGGAAAAGAAATTCTTGTAAAGCGTTGGTTTCCCCAGTAGCAAGGAAAGAACTTGTATGCCTCGCGATAATTAGTTACTTCCCCAAATGCTGTTGCTTTGGCAACTTCATAGGGACTTCTGGGATGAAATGGGGTGTTTTGTTCGGTGGCTTTACCTCCGGTCTCACCAAAGTATTCGCTAGAATTGGCATGATACCGTTTAATTTTTCCTCCCCTAAAGCGAATTGCGTCTAGGAGATTCAGTGTCCCGGTAGCAATGCTTTCGAGGGTTTTGACTGGTTGCTTGAAGGACGGCCCTACGGAAGTCTGAACCGCTAGATTGTACACCTGATCTGGCTCTATTTTGGCAAGCACTTGTAAAACGTTGCCAAAGTCGTTGAGAGACATCGATTTTAGCTTCACGACTTCGCGGATGCCCAAACGGGAGAGATGGGGGAATCCTGAGATTTGGGGAACCCGCGATGGACCGCAGACTGAGTAGGCTTTATCTAGGAGTAATTTGGCTAGATAAGCTCAGTCTTGGGCCATTGGTAACAAGTTAAGCTAAGAAAGCATTTGTCAATCAGCAATTATGCTCAACATTTACTCGGATTTTGGGGATAAAACTGAGATTTGGGCGATCGAGGAATCATGCCGAGGGTGATATTTATACCTACTCCCTCTCAAATCGTGAATTTTCCACTCCTAAAAAAGCAGTTTTTTTGAGTAATATTACTTATTGACAAATGCAAATAAGTCTTAACTTGTCACCAATGGTCTTGGGCTGGTATATCACAAATGAGTGATTTTTTTAATATAATTACTTCTCGAAATTCTCTGATGACGACCGCCTGCTGGGTGCTTGCTCCGTTTAATATATCTACGCACACACTTAAGCGCAGGTTTTGCTAGTTGACTTGACATAGCCTCAAATGTTCCCTACTCTAGTTGAGGCTGTGTGTAGATTTGTTTCATACGGGAACTTTACGAAAGCGCTGATCGCCTGGTATCATGTACACAGTTTGAAATTAGCAACAACCCAAAAGCTAGAAGTTCTTTATTGGATTAGTAAACAATTGTATTTTTCTCAAGTCGCTTTAGAGATTGTCTGAATTGCATGAGTTAGTGAAACTCTAGGGGGCTGCCAGAATCAGGCTGGAAAGAAAATAGTTATTTAGAAATATTATTGAACTGAAATGAATACACCGGAACCGGCAATACAATATTTTAACGAGGGGAAGCAACTTCTAGAGGAAGAGAAACTAGAAGAAGCGATCGCAGCTTTTCGCCGTGCAATAGAGCTAAATCCTGACCTCTCTTGGTCTCACCACAATTTAGGAGAAGCTCTAGCGAAACTAGGTCAATTCGAGGAAGCGATCGCATCTTACCGCAGCGCCATAGAACTCAACCCGGATTTTTCTTGGTCTTATCATCACTTGGGAGATACTTTAGATCGACAGGAAAAGTGGGAGGAAGCGGTTGTTTCTTTTCGCAGGGCCATTGAACTTAATGCCGATCACTTTGGTTCTTACTGTGGATTGGGGCAGAGTTTGGTGAAACTGGGCCGGTTAGATGAGGCGATCGCGGCTTACCGCCAAGCAAGTATTCTTAACCCGGATGTGGATTGGATTTACGGCTGCATAGCAGATATTTTACAGCAGCGAAGAGAGTTGGATTTGGAGGCTGCGATCGCCTCCTACCGCCGTGCAGTACAACTAAATCCAAATGACGTGCAAGCATACCGCAACCTGCTAAATATTCAACCAGATAACTTTGAAATTTCTTTGGATTTGGGGAATGCTTTAGCGAAACAGGGGGATTGGCGGGGGGCGATCGACACATATCAAAGAGCGATCGAGCTTAACCCACAAGAGGCTTTAGTTCACAACCTTTTAGGGGAAGTGTTAGAACAAGTCGACGAGCTAGAAGCAGCAGTTTTTTCGTATCGAAGAGCGATAGAGCTTCACCCATTTTTTATGTCTGACGAGCAGTTAGGGAAAGCCTTGGCTAAACTCAGTTATCTGCAGCAATTTCCCCCGGACGACGCAGCCTTTTTGCAAAAAACTAGCCACCTCAGTGATGCAGATTTCGTCCAAGAACTTTTCTGCACCTATCTGAAACGCTCTCTCAATGATGAAGAAGTTGCTTCCTTCGTTGAAGTTATTCGTTCAAGTGGTCGAACTCGTCACCAAACACTCGTCGAAATTATCCGACCATCCATGGAATTTCAATCAAGGCACAAACAATTTTTATCACTTTCATTGGAGGAAGTTCACTGGCAATTGGGAACCTTCTTTGCACAAACAGGGGAATGGGATAAAGCCCTTACCTCGTTCCATCATGCAGTTTTACTAAAACCTGAAATAGCCTTAGCCTATAGCCGTTGGGCTGAATATCTAGTTTTAGAGAACAAATATGATGAGCAGGTTGCGATTAGATCCAAATTTTTCATTGCTTTACTAAATAAATCATACTCAGCGGAATTTTATGCCTGTTTAGGAAAACTTCTAGCACGAAGAGGTCGGGTAGATGAAGCACTAGAAGCTTATAAAAATTCACTATTGTTAATCGATCAACCAAATCGACCTGAATTTTCCGAAGAAATTTATATCAATATCGGTCAGCTCCTGCAACAAAAAAATCAGCTAGACGAAGCGATAAAATATTATCAAGAAGCTCTGGCTCTCAATCAAAACCAAGTTGAAGCGTACATAAATATTGGGCATATTCTTTCAGTAGAAAATCAACTATACGCAGCAATTAAATTTTACAAAAAAGCACTGGAAATTCAGCCTAATCAAGGAAATGTTTACATTTATATTGGGCATATCTTATTACATACCAATCAAATAGATGAGGCAATAAAGTATTATAAAAAAGCCCTGCAACAACCTGAAATCCACTACCATGCCTATCTAGCATTAGCAAGTAGCCTTACTCAACAAGGTAAGTTAGATGAAGCTGTATCTTGTTTGGAAGAGCTAATTAATCAAGGGAGTTCATCTAATTACCCTGAAGCTCTCAGAAACTTAGGAAATATTTTGCTGCAACAAGGTAAAATAGATGAGGCAAATAGTTGTTTCCAAAAAGCAGAGCCAGTTACTCCTCTGCAAGGGTTTTATCCCTCAACTAGAGAGTGGGCAGTTAAATTCAGCTCGGAGTCAAGTCACTATATAGATATACATCCTAGTCATCAAATCCAAATCCCGCTACCGAAAACACTAGATGAAGATGTCCATCCTGGTTTGAAGAATTGGAGTAATTTTGAATCGCCAGCTACCTTTGTTGCTGTAGTGCAACAAGGAAGGTACTGTCAGCTTGACGGTAGGCAGACTGCTTACATCACGGCTGACAATCAGATATTGCTAGATGTTTCTAGTTTCATAAACCCTGGAAACTTATCAGAACTCTGTTTGCCGTCTATTCACGAAGTTAATGGTATAGTAGCAGTTTTATCAGGTAATACAAGTGCGATATACTACCATTGGATAATTGATGCGCTTCCCAAGTTGGGACTAATAGAATTGAGTGGGATAGAACTGGATAGTATAGACAAATTTGTAGTTCCCAATTATAAGTCTGACTTTCACAAAGAAACACTAAATATATTGGGAATTCCAGAAAATAAAATTATAGATGGTAGTAAATACCCTCATGTGAAAGCGGATAGGTTGGTTCTTTCATCTTACCCAGGTATAATTTGTTGCCCGACTAAATGGGCCACTAATTTTCTCCGGAGTAAATTTTTATCGGCGGCAGCTAAGTCAAAATTAGAGCATCCAGAGCGTATATATATCAGTAGGAGTATTGCAGGGAATCGGAGAATTATCAATGAAGCTGAAGTGATAGAAGTCTTGGATAAATTGGGGTTTGTAACTATTACGGCCGAATCAATCTCGATAGCAGAAAAGATTTCCTTGATGTCCAGCGCTAAAGTCATAGTAACTCAGCATAGCGGTGGAGGGACTAATCTGCTATTTTGTAATCCTGGGACTAAAGTTATAGAAATTTTTACTCCTCACAATGTGGGTATGTGTTACTACATTATGAGTCCTCACTTAGAACTTGATTACTACTATTTGATGGGCGATGGTCTGGAATGCTCTTACTTGCGTCAAATCATTTATCAGATAGATGGTTTTGAAGATACAATTGTCAACATCGATTCACTGAAAGCCTTGCTAAATATGGCGGGTATTACATAGCCTTTCTAGAGAGTAATTTATGTTCAACCCGTTAATTCAAAAACTACTGTGGCACTGCCCACCCGATGACAATTTTTTTTTGAACGCAACTACAAACCTTAGTGATGTAGAGTTTGTGCAAACTGTTTACTGCGTTTATCTGAAGCGATGGGTGGAGTCGCCTGAAAGCATTAGTGAATTGGTGCTACTTTTACAAGAGTATAAAACACGCCAAGAATTTATCACCAGATTTATCCGACCATCACAAGAATTTCAGTCTTTGTGTCAAGGGTGGGCTTCTGCTTCTAAAGATGATATTTACTGGTCTTTGGGGATTTCCTTTGCAAAACAAGGAAAAAGATATGAAGCAATTACAGCCTACCGTCAAGTGCTTGCTCCTAATTCAAAATCTGAAAACTTTTATGGGCAATTAGAGCAGATCAAGAACATACCTCAACTGCAACTAGAAGAATTCCCACCCAATGACGAGGCATTTTTACAAGTAACTGGTGATCTAAGCGATGCAAAGTTTGTGCAAGCTGTTTACTCCGCTTATGTGAAACGTTCAGTAGATTCGTCTGAAGGTATTACTGAATTAGTGCGAATTCTACAGGAACATCAAACCCGAAAACAATTTATCACTCGTTTCATTCGACCTTCAGAAGAATTTCAGTCTTTGTGTAAATTTTTTCAATCAGCCACAACTTCGGAAATTCAAGGGCGTTTAGCCTCATGGTATGCCAAAGAAGGAAAATGGGATGAGGCTATAGCGGGCTTTCATTGGGCATTACTACTTAAACCAGATTTAGTACAAGCTTACTGCCATTGGGCAGATTCTTGCGCCCGACAAAATAGAAGCGATGAAAAGGTAAAGTTTGTAAGTGAATTTCTTAAAGTCCTATTGCTTTATCCTGATTCTGAAGATGTTTATCTTATTTTTGGCAAACTGTTAGCCCCTGGTAAAGACTTAGATGGTGAAATGCACGTTTACCGTCAATCGCTACTAATTGAACAAATATTAGGACAAGCTGTGATGTTAGCGTTGCCAGATAATTTAGAGCAAGCTTTAAATTATTTGCAAGATGAAATATGCAAAATAAAAACTGATGAAGTCGTCAATCCTCAAAATCACTCAATTCTTGACGATCCTTGGCTTTATGCCTATATTCTGACTCGGATTAGTAAAACTTTATTTCATAAAGGTAAGTTAAAGCAAGCATATATTTGCGAAAAAAAAGCACAACCAGTTGTTGTACCGAAAGGTTTTTATGATACCACCAAAGAATGGGCTTTAGCTTCTGATTTAGAATCTCACTACATAAAAATTTATCCACAGGATAACCTTAATATTACAACTATTGCCAAAACAATTGACAGAGAAATTTATCCAGATTTAACTGGAGATTATTGGCTTAAATTTGAGTGTCCCGAAACATTTATTGGTCTTATTCCAGAAGGGAGGTATTACCAATTTGGTGTGTATAACACTGCTGTTATTACCTCAGAGAATGACTTGTTACTTGATGTTTCTCAACTGCCTGGTTGTCCAAAGGAAGTTACACCCCTTATGTTTTTAGGCAAAAATATTCCACCTTTTTGTAAAGAAATAGAAGGTACAGTAGTTGTTTTTACCTCAAATCCTGGTACAAATTTTTATCATTATATGTTTGATTTTTTACCCAGATTCGGTCTACTTGAAGTAAGTGGATTGGATTTAGATAAAATAGATTACTTTTTACTTAATTTTTATCCCTTTGATTTTTACCAAGAAACTTTAGAAATTTTAGGAGTTCCCCAAGAAAAAATTCTGACAATTCAAAAGTATCCTCATGTGAAAGCTAAAAGTTTGATAGTTCCATCTTTACCTGGTGTTATATGCTTTCCCACTAAATGGTCAGTCGAATTTCTGAGGGGCAAATTTATGCCTTTAATCGATCAAATCACCTCTGAATCATCTTGTCGGGTATATATTAGTAGGAACCTTGGCTCCAACCGGAGAATGGTTAATGAAGATGAAGTTTTAGAATTATTGAATAAGCTAGGATTTATAACCGTCTATTTTGAAAAAATGTCAATGCTGGAAAAAGTCGCACTCATGTCTAGGGCTGAAGTGGTAATTGGTGTGTGTGGTGCTGGATTAACTAATCTAGTTTTCGCTCATCCAGGAACGAAAGTAATAGAAATATTTGCCCCAAATTATATACATTTTACTTATTATATTCTCAGCCATCACTTGGGGCTGGAATATTATTATTTAGTTGGAGATAGGGTTGAGATTAATTACTTAGCAGAACTAATTTATAAAGGGGGTATATATGAAGATGTAATAGTTAATCTCAATTCTCTAAGAGATATTTTAGAGCTTGCGGGAATAAAATAAATTCAGTTTAATTGTTTTTGCCACCAAATAATAGTTTCATCTAAGCCCTTGTCTAAATCGTATTTTGGTAAAAAACTCATTTCAGTTGATAAACGAGAGACATTGGCAGCAAATAGCGGTGGTTCCTCAGCAGAAGCAAGTATAGCCCCTAGTTTAACTAAATCCGATTTCCCCAACTTTTTAGCTATTTTTAAGATAATTTCTTTAACTGCCATAGGCTTTCCCGAAGCTATATTAATCTCACCAACAACATTACTTTCTAAAAGTTTTACAAAAGCATTAGCCACATCTTCAACATAAAGATAATCCCGTATCTGATTACCATGAGAACACAAAGCAGCTTCACCACGCAACAGAGAAGCAATAACTGATGAAACTAAACGCTTGGGATGATCGTAAGGACCATAAACGTTAAAAATACGCCCCCAAGCACTACTAAGTTTAGTTATTTCTGCATAGGCTTTTAACATTTCTTGCAAAGCATTTTTGCAAACCCCGTAAGTTGTATGCGGGTTTCTTGGAGTTAAAACTTCCGAACAGTAACCGTAGTTCCAATCATATTCCAAGGCACTACCAGCCATAACAACTCGTTCCCCGCCTTGTTCTCCAAAATGTCTTAGTAATTCTAAACTAGCTTGTACCCAAAGGAAGTTTTCTTCTGCTACTAAGCATTTTCCCGGTATGTTGTACCAAGCAAAGTGCAGCAGGTGAGTTGGCTTGATGATAGACACCAGATTTTTAACTTGCATGGGTTCTAGTAAATTCATAGTATGCCAACAGCATTGTGCGTGTACATCTGTTGAATTTACTGGAATTTTAGAGGTGACAGCATGAACCTCAAAACCCGCATCAGTTAAATGTGCGAGCGTGTGTCTACCAATAAAACCAGTCGCACCTGTTACTAGCACTTTTTTCATGGTTTATTAGCCTAATTTACAAAGGAAAAGCTAATTCTTCAAAAGGAGCACTCAAATAACGTTTGTAGTTGTCGCGATCGACAATATGCAAGCGTGGTAAGTCAAACACCAACTTTCCCCCTTTCTCCAGATACTCCATCTCATCCTCAATCACTTCGCGACGGAAATGCCAGATCAAGACAAATACATAGTCAGGTTGATTGCGCCGTAGCTCTTCTTGGCTAATGATCGGAATGCGCGTACCGGGCGTAACCAAACCGTGTTTTTGAGGTTGCAAGTCACAGATAGCAACCAGGTCTTTCGGGGTAATATCACAAAAATTCAGTACAATATTTCCCTTTGTCGATGCTCCATAGCCATAGACTTTTTTGCCAGCAGCGCGGGTGAGATTGAAAAAATTACGCACTTCATCACGATGCTGAAGAACGCGATTGCGGAAACGATCAAAAGGAGCTATTGTGCTAAGTGGCGCCTCATAATCAAGGAGCTTCTTAATATTGTGATGGTTAGGCTCCCTCGGACTATCATCCCGAGCTGCAATGAGGTAAAAACTACCACCATTGATATCATTCAAGCTCACATCCAGTATTTTGATACCAGCACGTTCAGCCATCCACAAGATTTGGCGCAAACCCATATAGGTTATGTGTTCGTGACAAACTTGATCGTAGGTGAGGTTAGTGAACATCATCGGCATATACGACAACTCAAAACCCCATACCCCGTCTTGAGCCAGTATGGAGTGAATTTGACGCATGAAGCCTACGGGGTCTTCAAGGTCATAAAACATCGCAATTGAAGTTATTATGCGACACTTACGTTCTCCAATGATGCTACGCAAGCGCTCCGCTGAAAAGAAATCATAAATAACCTGAATATCAGGATCGAAATTATCAGCAAATTTTTCACTGGATGGGTCCATGCCAACTCGAACCAGACCGAGATTCCGATACAAATTCAGCACCGTGCCATCATTGCAACCGATGTCTAATACGATGTCGCCATCCTTCGGCTGCACAAGTTCGAGCAGGTGTTTAATCTTTGACTCTAGGTGACTACGCATCGTGCGACTGGTTGACGAACGGTAGCCATAAGTTGTCCCGTACATTTCCGATACATTAGCGGTATGCTTGAATTGTAGCATCCGACAAATATCACTTGAATCATCGCCGTCACACAGAACTAGATCGAGAGGCGAAATCGATGGGTTAGGGGAATCTATCGCTGGAAAAACACTGCTGAGGCATTGCTCGCCAAGATTTAAAACAGGGGTGAGATTTTCGTTGCCACAAATTCGACATTTAGTAATTTCTTTAACTGTGCCGGGGACTGAGTGCGTCATAGGGTTCTCCAAAGTGAAAATATTCAAGCGGTTGAGTGAGTTGGTTGATTAAGTTAATACTCCTGTCTGCCAATCAATAGCTTAGCATCATCAGTCTCTCGTAACTGCCTCTACTCTAACATCTCTTTTAGTTGGAAAAACTAGAGAATTGATATTTGCGAGCGCCTGTGGAAAGTTACTAACGCCCATAGCACCAAAAACCTCTAGCTTTACCAGATATATTGCTGGCCAGTATGCTTGCAGTTCATCTAGTTGTGAAGATATCTCTTGTGAAACAAAACTAGCTCAGCAAGGCAAAGCTGTTCTATTCCTGCTTAAGCAATGCCAATGTTTGCCTGTCAAAGTTGAAAAATTTATCGTACCATTGAATGGCCTCGCGCAGTCCTTCTTCAAGAGAATACTGGGGTTTCCAATGCAACAGCCTGCGTGCCTTCTCTGCTGAAAGATACTGATGCTTGATTTCATTTTTAGCCTGATTCAAAATAATCGGCTCCAAATGACTCTTATCCATCAATTCCAAAATCTTACGCACCATTTCCAGCACCGGGATTTGCAGCTCATTACTGAAATTAAACGCTTCTCCCCATATTTCTCGTCTGTCCATCTGCTCAGCTAGATGCAAATAAGCTAAAACCCCATCTTTCACATAAAAATAGTCTCGGATATAACTGCCATCGCTGCGGAGTACCACTTGCTTGTCGCGCAAAGTTGACCGAATTGTATCGGGTACTATACGATTAAAATTTAAGTCTCCACCACCGTAAAAATTGCCACAACGGGTTACGCATACTGGCACCCTGTAGCTGACATAATAAGTCCTACAAATCAAATCTGCACAACTTTTAGAGACATCATATGGGTGCTCTCCTTGCAGCGGTGTTGTCTCGTCGTAGGGCAGCACCAACTGATCTCCATAAGCTTTGTCGCTAGAGGCCACAACAACTCGACTGACACCCCCAATTTGGCGGCAGGCTTCTAGCAGGTTCCAAGTACCTTTAATATTTGTCTCGAAAGTATCTAGCGGATCTCGGTTACCAACACCCACAATAGATTGAGCTGCCAAGTGAAATACGGTGTCTACTTCATACTCATTGATCGCTCGTTTTAGGGTTTGTAAATCTTGTACGCACCCGCGCACTATGTTAATCTGCTGATGCCAGTCTTCTGTATAAAGTCTGGATTTTGGCACCCAGTCTCTGACTAATCCAGTTACCCTTGCCCCCCGTTGCACTAATTCAGCTACTAACCAGCTACCCAAAAGGCCAGTGCAGCCTGTCACCAACACAGATCGATCGCGCCAAAATTCACTCATTCCCACACCCTCCAAGGAGCCTCTCCATTATCCCAAAGTTCATTCAAATACTTATACTCGCGGTAAGTATCCATCGCAAAGAAAAAACCTTTGTGGCGGTACGCCATCAATTGTCCCAGGGCCGCTAACCGCTCTAGTGGCTCTCGCTCCAAAAAACAATCATCCCCGCTCAAATCCTCAAATATGCTGCGGTGAAGTATCAAAAATCCCGCACTAGCCCAGCCATCTATTTGAGGTTTTTCGGTGAATTCCACAACTTTGCCTTGGTTGTCCACATCTAAAATACCATATCTCGATATCGGACGCACTGTACTAACAGTTGCCAGCTTACCATGAGCCTTGTGAAAATCCAACAGATCCCCAATATCGATATCAGCAACTCCATCACCGTATGTCACCATAAAGGTATCATCAGTAATGTATTTCTCTACACGTTTCACCCGCCCTCCAGTCATAGTGTCCGCGCCAGTTTCTGCCAGGGTAACCTTAAAATCTTGCTCGCGATGCTCCTCGTGATAGGTAATGCAATTCTGGCGACCCAAGCAAATAGTAAAATCATTATTCATAGCTTCATAATTCAGAAAATACTCCTTAATCATGTTGCCGCGATAGCCCAAACACACAATAAAGTCCCGGAAACCGTAATGGGCATAGGTCTTCATAATGTGCCATAGAATTGGATACCCCCCCACATCTACTAGGGGTTTGGGACGAAATTCTGTTTCTTCTCGGAGACGTGTCCCCAAACCGCCGGCTAATATAACTACTTGCATTGTTTCACATCTTGAAAAGGGTACACAACCGCTGATAATTCACAACAGCTATTTATTGCCAACAAACAGCTATTTTTTATTAAAAAATCCTCACACCTTACCCATCCTCGCTTCCACCATCATCCGCACCACATCGGGCATCTTATACTTCGCCTCCCATCCCAATTTTTCTTGTGCCTTACCCGGATTTCCCCTCCCAACTGCAATCTCCGTCGGTCTGTAGAGACTCGCATCGGTTACTAAATGTTCCTGCCAATCCAAACCCGCAGCAACAAACGCTGTTTTCACAAATTCTTCCAAAGGATAGGTTACACCCGTGGCAATTACATAATCGTCCGGTTCTTCCTGCTGCAACATCAAATACATCGCCTCCACATATTCCGGCGCCCAACCCCAGTCCCGCTGCACGGAAATATTACCCAAATGCAGTTTTTCCGAACTACCCCCAGCAATTCGGCACACCACAGATACTATTTTTTGGGTGACAAACCTCTCCGGCCGCAGTGACGACTCGTGATTGAACAAAATACCAGAACACGCAAACAAATTGTACGCTTCTCGATAATTCGCTACTTCCCAAAATGCCGTTGCTTTCGCCACCGCGTAAGGACTTCTGGGGCGAAAAGGCGTATTTTCATCGGCTGGATTGCCTCGGGTATCCCCAAAACATTCGCTGGAACTGGCGTTGTAAAGTTTGATTTTTCCGCCTGTAAACCGAATTGCTTCTAAGAGATTCAATGTGCCTGTGGCAATGCTTTCGAGGGTTTCTACGGGCTGTTCAAAAGACAGACCGACGGAACTTTGACCTGCTAGATTGTACACCTCATCTGGCTCTATTTTGGCAAGCACTTGCAAGACGCTGCGAAAATCGTTGAGAGACATGGATTCTAGTTTTACTTTGTCTCGGATGCCCAAACGGGCCAAGTTCCCGAAACTAGAAATTTGGGCGTCCCTGGAGGTGCCGCAAACTTCATAACCTCGATCGAGCAACAGTTTAGCTAAATAAGCTCCGTCCTGACCTGATATACCACTAATTAACGCTTTTTTCATACCACATTTGCTTCCAAAACTCTACCGTAGCTGTTGCTATTTTTTCAGGTTTTTAACTTTTATAGTCGGAATTTTTATTTTTTTAATATTTGGGATTTTCCGAGAACTTAACAAAAGCAATTTTAAGCGCTTACTACAAACAACAAATTTATCATCAAGTAGACCCGAAAGCCCGATCGTAGTATTATGGCAAAAATTTCGATAGCTGGGAGTAGCAGCATAAGCATATCGTAGGGACACGGGACTGCCATGTCCCTACGATATTTCATTTTGTCCTCGCCAACTATCGACTGCCAAAAGTCTCTACCGCTCGAAAACAGAAATAATCAGTCAACTAGAAATCGACTCAAAAGTACAAAATATCAGGATTTTTTACCTTCTGCCGAATGACTAAAGCCTTCTGCCTTCGGGTACTAGGCTTCCCAACGTTCGGCGACCAATTCAGCCAAGTCAACAACACGCTGACTGTAGCCCCACTCATTGTCGTACCAAGCCAAAACCTTTACCATGTCGCCATCCATCACCAGCGTTAAGCTGGAATCCAGAATCGAAGAAGCATCACTTCCGCGATAGTCGCATGAAACTAAAGGCAAATCGTTGTACTCCAAAATTCCTTTCATGGAGCCAGAGGCAGCTTCTTTGAACACTTGATTTACTTGCTCGGTAAAAGTCTTTTTCTCTACCTGAGCCACAAAATCGACTACGGACACATTGGGAGTCGGCACGCGCATGGCGATACCGTTTAACTTGCCCTTCAATTCTGGAATCACCAAAGCCACAGCTTGGGCGGCTCCGGTAGAAGTCGGCACAATATTCATTGCAGCAGCCCGGGCCCGCCGCAAGTCGCGGTGGCTGGCATCCAGCAAGCGCTGGTCGCCAGTATAGCTGTGGGTAGTGGTCATCATGCCTTTGACGATGCCAAAATTTTCGTGCAGCACTTTCAGTACAGGAGCCAGACAGTTAGTAGTACAGCTAGCATTGCTGATGACTGTGTAGTCACTGTGCTTGTAGTTGTGGTGGTTGACTCCCATCACATAAGTGCCAACTTCAGAACCCTTGCCGGGAGCGGTAATTAGCACTTTTTTAGCGCCGGCAGTGATATGCTTCGATGCACCAGCTTGGTCAACGAAGACACCGGTCGATTCAATAATCAGATCAATACCCCAATCTTTCCAAGGCAAGTTTAGCGGGTTGCGATCGCTCACGCATTTAACTGTCTTGCCGTTGAGAGTAATGGAATTTTCATCCGCACTGATGTCCACATTCTTCAACGTTCCCATCATGGAATCGTATCTCAGCAAGTGAGCATTACTTCTAGGATCGGAAGTGTCATTAATAGCTACCAACTCTAGCTGGCTGTTTTCTCGGCCCAGCCAGCAGCGCGCAAAACTGCGCCCGATACGTCCAAAACCATTGATCGCGACTCTAATCACCTTGTACCTCCTAACGATGGCAGCCTCTAGCTCAGGCTTAAATTTTGAAAAAATTTAAGAATTGACTTATGAGACAAGATCATATCGCAAAGGTCGATCCTTTCTAACTTTTTGTGTCGATCAAAAAAGCTTGAACTTTTCTAGAAGGCTGAAATTGCAAGGCAGAAGGCATTAGGCTTTCTGCAGCTAGTTACTGGTAAAGCTGATGGGATGCAATATAAGTCCCGACCACTTCCGGGACTAAGTAGCGGAGGTCGATCCTTTCGGCGCAGCAGCGGCGGATGTGGCTCGACGAAATCTCGATCGCAGCCATGGACAGCACCTCCCAGCGAATTTCCACGTCCAAAAGAGCCATTTGTTCGGCAACTCGTCGGCCCACAGCATTTGCCTGAACCTGCATCCTGTCCCCCCCGGAAGCGAGGGGTTTTCCACCCGGACAATCTCCCCACTCGGACAATTCCCCAATCTCGGCGCTTTCTGCTGTCTCTCGCTCTCCCTGAGTCGGACGTGGGGCCACCAACCAGTCGCACAACCCGGCAATTTCGCCGCACCGGTGCCATTTGGGGAGAGTAAGGAGTGCGTCACTACCAATAATCCAGTACCAGCGATGATCGCCTGGATACAATTTTTGCAAATACAGCAGGGTGTCGATCGCAAAAGAATTGTCGGAGGGATTTGCCGACGGCGGCGAAATTAGGAAGTCAGGGCGATCGCCGATCGCCAGAGCGAGCATTTCCCGCCGCTGCTCAAAACTTGCCAAATCCGGGCGCTCTTTGTGAGGGGGAGAGCGATCCGGTACCCAAATGACTCGATCAAGAGCAAATTGACTCGCAGCCGTCTCGGCTACCAACACGTGACCCCAGTGAACCGGATCAAAAGTCCCCCCCAAAATCGCTATTTTCGCCATATTTCCCCCAAATCAGGATTAATACAGACATCGCGCCACTTTTATGTTTATACGCTTTCAACCATAAGCTCGTTTATTAGAAAACCCTCGGTTTTCATTGGGGACAAACCCCTGGACGACCCTAGTTTCGACGATCGTCCCGGACGCTGAAACCGGTTTTTTCAACCCCCTTAATTCGTTCAAACCTTCAATAAGACTTAAAAAACTCGGTTCTGAGCGTCAGAGTGGGTGCGGGACTGGATGATTAACCTTGCCAATATTAATCCCAACTTGTTTTGAGTGCGCGATCGACCGCCTGAGCATTCGTTTGTGGGCGACCGAAAAAGTTTTGACGGTAGATATACTTATCGCAGTGGTAAAAATTTTAAGGGCTGCCAAGAGAGTCGATCGGCTTCTCGATCAAAACCAATGATTTGGTTTGATCTATGGCTTTGCGACTATTTCGACTAACTGCATACCTTGTATATATACAATAAAGTAAGAATATATACTATAGCTGCGATCGTGTCAATCTCTGACTTGGGCGAGAAAATGACCGTAAAGGTAGATTTATGACTATAAAAAGAGCGAAATTTGGTCATACGTGGTAGTGTTTGTAAATCCTTATGGGTTTTACCCTCAATCTTGGTAAAAAGGTTGTGGGGCTTTTGCTGCCGTATCCGAGCACAGCAGGCGGATAGAAATAGAAAGAATGCAGGAGTATGCAAGGACCCAAAAATAGTCTGTTGGGCCAGACCCCAGACCCCGTTTTCTGTTACCTGCTATTTTCGAGCTGTGACTGTTCCGGAAAACTACTCGGTACTAAGTCATATAGGATACAAGACAAACATCTCTACAAGTCCCGCAAATCTAGGGACGCGCAGAGAATTTTGTACAAAATCTCTAGCGAACTGTATCCTGAAAAAACAATTCTTGATATGATATCGCGTGTTATTGGCGTGGTGTGGTGTGTGAGGAGCGAAGATGCCGAGTTCTGTTGATTTCAGCGGTAGACCATTTCATTTCATCGGCATTGGTGGGATTGGGATGTCAGCCCTAGCCTACATTCTAGCTAAACGCAAGTTGCCTGTGTACGGCTCCGACATTAAATCGAGTCACATAACCGAGCGCTTGCAAGGAATGGGAGCTCATATTTTTTGGAGTCAAGACGCCAGCAATTTTGAACTATTTCAAACGGCCCTCAACGGTAGCAGTCCCGACCGCGGGCAACAGGAAAGGACCGTATCCTCGGCCGTCGCGGGTACGGTAGGGACTTCTGTCGCGACAGCCAAAGCTCTCCAATTCAACGGCAACGGTTCAAGCGCCCAAGCAATTCCGGGATTGCCTCAAGTAGTATGTTCGACGGCTATTCACCCGGCAAATGCCGAATATCGAGCTGCTTTAGATTTGGGCTGTCCGATTTTTCATCGATCGGATGTGTTGGCAGCGTTAATTCAAGATTACCAAAGCATAGCCGTAGCGGGGACTCATGGCAAAACTACTACTAGCAGCTTAATCGGCTTCATGCTGATGGCTGCGGGTCTAGACCCGACGATCGTGGTAGGAGGCGAGGTAAATGCTTGGGAAGGCAATGCCCGTTTGGGGGAAGGGCCCTACTTAGTGGCCGAGGCTGATGAATCCGACGGTTCTCTCGTTAAGCTGGTAGCCAAAATTGGCATAGTGACGAATGTGGAACTGGATCATCCAGACCATTACGATACCCTTGACCAGGTAATAGACACATTTAAGGTGTTTGCCCAAAACTGTCAAACCTTGGTGGGTTGCATTGACGACCAAATAGTCAAAGATTCCCTTCAGCCTCATGTCAGCTACAGCTTGCAGCCAGACAGCGGTGCTGACTACACGGCTTCGGGCGTGGAGTACGGAGCAGAAAGCACCAAGGCCCGGATTTGGGAGCGAGGATCTTTCCTAGGGGAAATGGAGTTGAAGTTGCTGGGTACACACAATCTCAGCAATGCACTAGCTGCGGTAGCAGTGGGCCGATTGTTGGGGTTAGAATTTTCGGCGATTGCCAAAGCGATTGCTGGCTTTGAAGGAGCTCGCCGCCGTTTTGAGGTGCGGGGTTTTCACAATGACATCCTGTTTGTGGACGACTACGCCCACCATCCTAGCGAAATTCGTGTCACCTTGGCGGCGGCTCGCTTGCGGATCGAAGGTAGCGAAAAAAATCCCAAATCCCGAAGAGTGGTTGCAATTTTTCAACCCCACCGTTACAGCCGGACTCTGACATTTTTGCCAGAATTTGCTCAATCTTTTGGGGATGCTGATTTGGTTGTGGCTTGCGATATTTATAGTGCTGGGGAACCGAATTTAGGAGAGATTAGCGGGCAGCAGGTTGCTGAGTTGATTGCTAAAGAAGGCCGAGAGGTTGAGTTTGCGCCTTCCCTGGAGTCAGTCACTAAGTTTTTAACCAAAAATCTGCAACCGGGAGATTTGGCTCTGTTTTTGGGTGCTGGTAATCTGAATCAGATTATTCCAGAGGTTATGGCTTTTTATCAACAAGCCGATCGCCCCGATTAGCTCGCGAACAGAGTAGAGTTGAGCGACATTATGGCGTTGCACGTTGTGCCGAAACTTCTGTCGGGCGGCTCGCTCAAAGGGGCGACATAAGTTAGCTAAATGGATTTTCAACCACGTCTTCGAGCGAAGGTATTTTTAAGGATTTTCAAGATGGTGACTATCTCGAATGACTCCTCTGTTAAGGAAAATCGGCGAGTGTATTCTCCTATTTCTTTGCGGGGAACTGATTGCAAGATTAACTCCCAAGTTTCGCTGGCGGGCCTGACTTCCTTCCGAGTCGGTGGCCCCGCCGAGTGGTACGTTGCTCCCCGCAGTATGGAGGCTTTGCAAGCGAGTTTTGCCTGGGCACACGATGAAGGGATGCCGGTGACTCTACTGGGTGCGGGTTCTAATTTGTTGGTGAGCGATCGGGGTTTGTCCGGTTTGGTCGTCGGCACTCGCTACCTCAAACAGGTGAATTTTAATCCAGAAACAGGTCAAGTTACAGCGGGGGCGGGGGAGTCAATTCCCCGCCTCGCTTGGTTGGCTGCTAAACGGGGCTGGAAAGGTCTAGAATGGGCAGTCGGCATACCGGGTACGGTGGGAGGGGCTGTGGTGATGAATGCAGGCGCTCACAGAGGCTGTACTGCTGATATTCTGGTCAACGCTCGCGTCCTCTCCCCTGGTGGCAAGGTGGAAATTCTGACTCCCCAAGAGTTGGAGTACCGCTACCGGACTTCGGTGCTCCAAGGGGGCGATCGGCTAGTAACAGAAGCGACTTTCCAGTTACAGCCGGGATTTGACCGATCGCAAGTAATGGCAGAAACTAATGACCATTTCAGCCAACGGCGGACAACTCAACCTTACCACTTACCGAGCTGTGGCTCAGTCTTCCGCAACCCCGGCCCCAAGACGGCCGGTTGGTTCATCGAACAAGCGGGACTGAAGGGATATCAGATCGGAGGCGCACAAGTAGCTCAGCGCCATGCTAATTTTATTCTTAACTGCGGGTCGGCAACGGCCAATGATATTTTTCAAGTGATCCGCCACGTTCAACAGCAAGTCGAGCAGCGGTGGTCGCTGTTGTTGGAGCCAGAAGTTAGAATACTGGGAGAGTTTCCCTTCTAAGGCATCATTGAAGTAATACGGAAACGGCAGACTGCCAGCCCACACACCATCACAAAGTAGTTATGACAAAATCAGGACAAGGATTTGGCTTCGGCCTGGGCAAAATGAAAGAACTGACTGAAGCTTTCAAAAAAGCTCAGCAGGTTCAAGAAGGAGCTAAAAAGCTCCAAGAAGAGTTGGATGTAATGGAAATTGAGGGAACTGCCGGCGGCGGCTTGGTCAAGGTTTTTCTCAGCGGCAACCAAGAACCCCGCCGCGTGGAAATCTCACCGGATGCCCTCGGTGAAGGTGCTGATGTGGTTTCTGAACTCGTCACGGTGGCGATGCAGGATGCTTACGCTAAGTCTACGATGACGATGCGGGAGAAAATGGAAGAACTCACCGGCGGACTAAATCTCCCCGGTTTCGGTTAGTCATTAGTCAATTGTTGACTGTTGACTGTTGACTGTTGACTGATTAAACTTTCTGCAAAACCGCTATATTAAGGTGCGTCGCTGCTCCATGTTCGATGGAACTTGCAGATTGACTCTGAAAGCGACGCACCCTACAAATTAGCACTGTTGACTGTTGACTGACTATTAATTAATAACTAATAACTAATAACTAATAACTAATAACTAATAACTAATAACTACTAACTAATGACTAAATTATTGTTTGTCTGTCTCGGAAATATCTGCCGATCGCCCTCAGCAGAAAATATTATGAATCACTTAATTGAACAAGCTGGTTTGAGCGATCGTATCACCTGCGATTCTGCCGGAACTGCTAGCTATCACATTGGCAGCCCTCCTGACAGGCGGATGGCATTGGCCGCGAGGAAGCGAGACATTGAATTGTTAGGCGAAGCCCGCCAATTTCAAAGGAAAGATTTTGAGAATTTTGATTTGATTCTGGCGATGGATAGGGAGAATTATCGGAATATTCTTGCCCTCGATAATGCGGGAAAATATAAAAATAAAGTGCGGTTGATGTGCGATTTTTGCCAGAAATACGACCTTAAAGAAGTGCCCGATCCTTACTACGGCGGTCCCGAGGGAT
The DNA here is from genome assembly GCF_036701145.1 of Microcoleus sp. Pol17C6. Classification (NCBI taxonomy): domain Bacteria; kingdom Bacillati; phylum Cyanobacteriota; class Cyanophyceae; order Oscillatoriales; family Microcoleaceae; genus Microcoleus; species Microcoleus sp. Pol17C6. The sequence goes on along the minus strand of NZ_JAUBQH010000009.1, from coordinate 52,062 downwards.
TCGATCGAGTAATTGATTTGCTGCTGGATGCTTCCCAGGGTTTGTTGGAGTACGTTATAAATCAGGAAAAATTACCAATTACCAATTAACAATTACCAATTACCGACTAAATGGTGTTCCATCGCAAAACGAACGAGTTCTGCACGGTTGTTGCTTTCTGTTTTTCTGAACAAGCTGCTGACGTGCTTTTCGACAGTTCGAGGGCTGAGGTGGAGCCGATCGCCTATTTGAATATTAGAAAGACCTTCTGTCAGCAAATCTAGCACTTCTCGCTCTCGCTGAGTCAAACTCGGAGCATTTTGGCTGGGAGAGGGGCGATCGTCGGTTTCTGGCTTTTGAGTGAAAAAATCCGCTTCAGGCTTGCCATTGGCTCTGCTGCGTGCCTCTGTTGGCGTCGGTTCTGGTTTTGGGGAATGAGACGGTGCCTGAGCGATTAGAGCGTAGCGATCGAGCAAAGAGCGAATTACCGCCCCCAATTCTTGGAGTTCAAAAGGCTTAGCGAGATAATTGTCACACCCCATCTGATAGCCGCGAATCCGTTCCTGCGTGCTCGTGCGTTCCGTCAAAAAAATCACCGGCAGCAAGCGGAAAGCGGGACGAGTCCGAACTCGCCGCACGAATTCGTAGCCATCCATCTCCGGCATTGTAATGTCGGTAACAATCAAGTGGGGCTGAAATTCCTCTACCAAACCTAAAGCTTCTTTGCCATTCTCAGCAGGGATTACAGAGTATCCGGTAATTTCCAGATAATCGGTAATCGACAAGCGAGTCGCGAAATCGTCGTCAGCAACCAGAATCGTCAAGGGCATGAGGGGAATTTAAAAATTAAACCTTAAAAATTAAAAGTGAAATTACTCACTTTTAATTTTTAATTCTACTGTTTAATTCTGTTTATAACTTGCTGTTAAAGTAGCAGGCTGCCCTAATGTTCCCTCCAAAACTACGTCGCGCCCGTTTGCTGCCAAATGCCGCAGAGTTTTGTAAATTGTCTCGATTTGCTCTGGCTTTCCTGCTTTTTTGGCTATTTCTGAGACAGACAGAGGTTTTTGGGCGTCTTTGAGCACTTGCAGTACCCGTTGCTGCAAGTCCAATACAGCCGCGGCCGCTTTTTTGCCTGCTTCGACGCCCGGTTGGTGATAGGCATTGACATTCACCAAAGAACCGTAAAAACCTACGGCTCTTTCGTAGAGGGCGATTAATGCTCCTACTGTCTCCGGGTTGACTTGGGGAATTGTGACAGTAATGGAATCTCGGTGATTTTCGTACAAAGCTTGTCGAGTTCCCTGCAACAAACCAGACAAATAATCTCCCGAAGTGACGCCGGTTTCTACTTCTGGGGAAATGCCTTGCCTGTCTTGCAAAACTTCGATAAATGTTAGAAAGAAATTCGGCACGCCGTCTCGCAGTTGCTGGACGTAGGCGTGTTGGTCGGTGCTGCCTTTGTTGCCGTAAACTGCGATTCCTTGATGAACTGTGTTGCCGTCTAAATCTTCCTGTTTGCCGATCGATTCCATGACTAATTGCTGCAAGTAGCGACTGAACAATAGCAGTGAATCTTTATACGGCAAAACTACCATATCTTTTTCACCCCGTCCGTTGCAGGCAAAATACCAACTCATGGCTAAAAGGGCGGCGGGATTATTTTTAATGTCGGGAATTCTAGTAGCTTCGTCCATGACTTTAGCGCCGTCGAGCATCGCCCGAATGTCGATGCCTTGCAAAGCTGCTGGCAAAAGTCCTACTGCTGAGAGTTCCGAAGTGCGTCCTCCCACCCAGTCGGCCATCGGGAAGCTGCCAATCCAGCCTTCGGATTTGGCTAATTTGTCTAGTTTGCTGTCTGTTCCAGTGATGGCAACTGCCTGTTTGGCGAAGTCTAGTTTTTGAGCGGCGAAGGCTTTTTGAACTTCGATCATCCCGTTGCGGGGTTCGGGGGTGCCGCCGGATTTGGAGATAGTAATTACTAGGGTGCTGGCGAGTTTGTCTTTGATTCTGTTAAGGATGCGATCGATCCCAGCCGGATCTGTGTTGTCGATAAAATGTATTGCTAGGGGCGGAAGGTCTGGGGATAAAGCTTCGGAGACAAATTGGGGGCCTAGGGCCGAACCGCCGATGCCGATCGAAATTATGTCGGTAAATTGCGGAGCAAAGGGCGGTTTAATATCGCGGTTTTTAACTTTCTTGACAAATACTTCGACTTGTGCTATGCCTTCGACTATTTCTTGTTTTAATTCTGGAGTGGGAGCTAAATCGGGGTTTCGCAGCCAGTAGTGGCCCACCATCCGGTTTTCGTCGGGATTGGCGATCGCACCTGCTTCCAAAGCTGCCATGTCTTTGAAAGCTTTGTCAAATTTGGGTTTCAGTGCTGCTGCGAAAGCGTCGTCGAATCCCATGCGGCTGATATCGAGGTAAAGTCCCAATCCCTCGTGATAGTAAAGCCAGTCTTGATAGCGTTGCCAGAGTGCTGCGGCGTCCATAGGAATTCTCTACAATTTTTTTAATGTTCGATCGGCGTCGTCAGGAATCCACCAATTGTAGTTTAAAACGATCTGATGTACGGCTTTTGCACAATCCCAATAAATTTAACCATTAGTCGTCTGAAGATAGCCGGAGCCGAAGGCAGGCCGAGCATTCGGGAGAATTAAACAATAAAAATATGACTTGGGCAACACTCTTAGTAGGTAGATCCCTCATTAATGGTCACACCCCATAGATAGAGAGAAGCGGCACAGAGATTTAACTCGGGTCGGCGTTGGCGTTTGGGTTCTGGTTTCACAATATTCAAATTAGGGCGATCGGGATGTGTAAAATAGGCATTGCGGTCAGGTTAAATATACTTTTAGCTGTCACTCAATAATCGGCTAAAAGTATATTTAACAACTGTCAACTACCTGAAGTGTAGTATAATATACAGATATTAGAATTAAAGTGCGATCGACTATGCTTACTCTCTCTCCCGAATTAAAAGAAAAATTATCAACTCCGCTCAAAATCGGCGATTTTGAAGTTAAAAGCCGCGTCCTGCAATCGCCCTTATCCGGCGTTACCGATTTGGTATTTCGCCGCCTGGTGCGGCGCTACGCGCCAGATTCGATGATGTACACGGAAATGGTGAACGCTACGGGTTTGCACTACGTGAAGCAACTGCCGAGAATTATGGAAGTTGACCCGAACGAGCGCCCGATTAGCATTCAATTGTTTGACTGCCGGCCGGATTTCTTGGCAGAAGCAGCCCAAAAAGCAGTGGCAGAAGGAGCCGATACTGTTGATATTAATATGGGCTGTCCGGTTAACAAAATTACTAAAAACGGCGGCGGTTCTTCCCTGCTGCGAGACCCGGAAACTGCCGAGGCAATTGTGCGGGCTGTTGTGGAAGCGGTAGATGTTCCTGTCACCGTTAAAACTAGGATTGGTTGGACTGACAAAGAAATTAATATTTTGGAATTTGCGAAGCGGATGGAAGATGCGGGAGCAAAAATGATTACCGTGCACGGCCGCACTCGATCGCAAGGTTACACCGGCCCGGCAAAATGGGAGTGGATTCGCCGAGTTAAAGAAGTTTTATCGATTCCAGTTATTGCTAACGGGGATATTTTTTCAGTAGAAGCAGCGATGCGATGTCTGGAAGAAACCGGCGCTGATGGAGTGATGTGTTCGCGGGGAACTTTGGGCTATCCATTCTTGGTGGGAGAAGTTGATTATTTCTTGAAAACAGGTGTGGAAAAGATACCTCCGACACCAATTGAACGCCTCGAATGTGCTAAGGAACATTTGCGGGCTTTGTGGGAATATAAAGGTGAAAGCGGTGTCTCCCAAGCGCGCAAGCACTTAACCTGGTATGCTAAGGGTTTCCCCGGCGCTGGGGAATTGCGGGGCGTGTTGGCTGTGGTAGAAACGGTTGAACAAGGTTGCGATTCGATCGATCGGGCGATCGAGCAATTGCCCGCATAAACCTTACCCGCAGATGTCAACTAGGGATTACAGAAACAAAACCCACCTCTGCGGGCTAAGATTTAAGACACAGTTAAAAATTTGTGTGTGGGGGAAAGCATGGATTCATTAAAAGGGCGAGATTTATTAAGTCTGGCAGATTTAAGCATAGATGAATTAAATTATTTGCTGGATCTAGCAGCCAGTTTAAAATCGGGAATGGTCAAGCTGAAACGCAATAAAGTTCTCGGCTTGTTATTTTCTAAAGCTTCAACGCGAACGCGGGTAAGTTTTACGGTGGCAATGTATAAATTGGGAGGGCAAGTGATTGACCTCAATCCCAACGTTACACAAGTCAGCCGCGGTGAACCTTTGGTAGATACAGCCAGGGTTTTAGACAGATATTTAGATATTTTAGCGATTCGGACTTTCGAGCAAAAGGATTTAGTTACTTTTGCCAACTATGCGAAAATTCCTGTGATTAATGCACTGACAGATGACGAACACCCATGCCAAGTGCTGGCGGATTTAATGACAGTAAAAGAGTGTTTTGGCAAGTTGAAAGGGGTGACTTTGACTTATTTGGGCGATGGCAATAATATGGCTAATTCGCTGATGTTGGGCTGTGCAATGACGGGAATGAATGTAAGAATTGCTTGCCCTCAAGATTTCCAGCCGAATGCTGAGATAGTGGAAAAAGCTAAGAATATTGCTAAGGGAAAAACAGAAGTTACTGTGACGACGGACGCAGAAGCTGCTGTGAAGAATGCTCAAGTGATTTATACTGATGTTTGGGCGAGTATGGGACAGGAAGAGGAAGCAAAAATCAGGATTCCTTTGTTTGAACCCTATCAGGTAAATGAACAATTGCTGAAGTTAGCAGATAAAAATGCAATTGTACTGCACTGTTTGCCCGCGCACCGAGATGAAGAGATTACCGATGCAGTGATTGAAGGCAGTCAATCGCGCGTTTGGGATCAAGCAGAAAATCGGATGCACGCTCAGCAAGCTTTGCTCGCAAGCATTCTGGAAAGCGATTAGGAATTAGCTAAAAATTAGTCGGTCGGGGGAGCAAATCGACCTGATCGCTACTTTTTGCAGACCGCTTCCGTTATCATTTCATTTGAACCAGGATTATTGGCAACCAGCCTGTAATTATCCGTTTCAACCATGATTAATTGCAATCTCTTAAGTAAAAGAAATGAATCACATCACTACGACAGACTTACTCGAAAATCTCAAATGGCGATATGCCACCAAACAGTTCGATCCAGCGAAAAAAATTGCTCCAGAAATCTGGACAGCTTTAGAAGATGCGTTAGTGTTAACACCATCTTCTTATGGGCTTCAACCTTGGAAATTTCTGATTATTACCAGCTCGGAACTTAAAGAACAGCTCAAGCCCCTCTCCTGGAATCAGTCACAGGTTACTGATTGCTCTCATTATGTCGTGTTCGCGATTAAAAAGAATCTCACGGCCGAGGATGTCGATCGCTTTATTGCCCGCACTGCCGAGGTGCGAGGCGGGACTGTAGAGGCAATGGCAGGATATCGGAGTCTAATCGTCAGTGACTTGGTTGATGGTGGCCGCAGTTTTAATATCAATGACTGGTCAACGCGCCAAACTTATATTGCACTGGGCAACTTTATGACCAGTGCTGCATTGCTTGGTGTTGACACCTGTCCAATGGAAGGAATTGAACCTGTCAATTACGATCGCCTGTTGGGTCTTTCTGCAAAAGGCTTTACTACCGTCGTAGCTTGTGCGGCTGGCTATCGATCTGAAACAGATAAGTATGCTTCACTGGCAAAAGTAAGATTCCCTAAGTCAGAAATCTTAGAAACTTTATAGAACCCATTTGGTATCTTCTTGAGCGAACTATATGGTTTTGAGGGGATCGTTTTACCAGAGGATTTAATACCAGAGTCAGGACTTTAAGCTAACAGGCATCAAACCAGATACAACCTAGATACCTCAAAGGCTTGTGAGACAACAAAAAGATCCTACATGGGTTCTATAAACCCGGGATACGCTGTAAGTCGATCGCAATAGCCCGCCTCGGCGCACCCTAAAAAGTGATTAAGAGGCTCCGAAATTGATTTTTGCAACTTCACCGGCGACAACATTAACTGTTTGTTGAATTTGACTTCCGTCAACTTTCAACTGATAAGTTCCCGGAGAAAGCTCGATCGCCCCAAACCATCCTTTGCCATCGGCGCGCAGTTGACGCACCTTGGCAGCAGCATCGATCGACTGCAATGTCAAGCTCGCACCGTCGCAAGTTTGAGCGCACTGCTGCAAATTTCCGGCGATCGCACCTGTAGTCGGGCGCGACTTCCAAGGCATATCGGGAACCGCTGCTGCTGTCGCCCACACAGGCTGAGTTTCATAGGTTTTGCCCGTCGCAGCGTCAACGTATTGACTCGGCTGCGAAAGCGCGGTGTAAAACAAATCGTTGCTTTGAGGAACGTATTTCCAAGGCTGGCGGGGCAAATCTCCGCTACCGCCCGATCGCAGTTCAACATTGGTGTACACGTTGCTGCTAGCGTAGGAATAGAGCACCGTACCTGCGACGTGATTTCCTTTCGCAGACGGCTGTTCGGCGCGACGAATCTGGCCTAGAGTGTCTTCGATGTAGTTGAGGTAATTGCCGGGGCCGATCGCAATTTGGCGGTTGTACTGGTGGTCTTTGGCGTACTCGATCCAGTTGTCGTAAGCTAGTTTTTGCTGCCGTTTGTACTCGCGCTGGTAAGTCATCGGCATCGCCATGTCTACGATCCCTTCTTCCAGCCAAGCGCGCCAATCCTGCAATACTTCTTTGTAAGGCTGCGTTTGATACCACCCTGCATCGTTTTTCGGGCCGTCTCCCCAGGCGATCGTGGCGGCGGTAATTTTAACGCGCGGTTTAATCGCAAGGCTTTCTACATAAAGCTTCCGTACTAAATTTGTCACCTGGTCGCGCCGCCACTGCATCCACGCGGGATCGGTGGGTGCGGGTTTGCCCGATCGACCTGTTTGCTGATTGAAACGGGCGATCGCAGTCGGATTGTACCCCCAAGTCGGCCCGCCGTAGCGCACATAATCCAACTGTACGCCGTCCACATCGTAGCGCTTCAGCAAGTCCAAATAGACGGAAACAGTATAATCTACGGCGTCTGGATGACCGGGATCGAGGAAACCGGGTGATTCCCCCCCGTAAGTCAGCATTGCCCAATTGTCGCTGCCCGGGGCCGAAGGCCCGTGTTGTTGCCAAACGTGACCGGCGGGAAGTTTGCTGCCCGAAACCACTGGCAGCGTCACCATCCAAGCGTATACTTCAATGCCTGCGGCGTGGGCTTTGTCAATCACATCTTGCAGTGGATCGAAACCCGCCGGAACGTTGGGATCGAGGGTGCGGGGTTCGATCGCACTCGTGTAAAAAGCATCGCCGCGGCGGCGGACTTGGGCGACGATGGCGTTGGCATTTGCCCGCTGCGCGTCTGCGATCAATTTTATGACTTCTTGAGGCGTTTTGAAGCCGGGGTTGAAGGCGTCCACCCAGAAGGCGCGAAATTCGGCGGTTTGGGTTTCCGGAGGCATAGTTGCGATCGCCCGGGATGGGAAGTTGGAGAACCAACCAGGAGTCAGCAGAAAACTAATTGTTAAGCCGATCAGGAACAAGCTTGACAAAAAGAATGTTTTGGTATTTCGCATCAGAAGTGTGTGAGAGAGCGTTTAACAGTCCTTTACGGACTTTTGGTTTGAGCGTCCGCTTGACATTTTCGCACAAGGGTACATTAATTGGGCAGATCGGTAAATAGTTGAGTAATACCGCTGGGAGAGTGGAGAATGAGATTAAAATTCACCTGGGCAAAATGGGCGATATTTTCCGATCTTTCAATATAGCGGTTGAGCCAGTAAATTGAATCCGCTACACCACTTAACATAGTTTTACAGGCTAAATAGGGTTTTAATGATTTTCATTTTGGCTGTATCAATGCCGCATTCAAGTTTGGAAATTGGACTGAGAGTTTTCCACTTGCCTTTATTCGCGGTGAAGATAGCATCGGCTGTTTTTTCTGCATCAATATTTTCAAAGCCGCCTATTTTATTAGTGGATAAGTAATTGAGGCGGTCGAAAATTTCATCTCTAGATGCACGTTTCACACTAACTGCTTGAGGAGGAGGAGGAGGCGGCGGTGGCGGTGATATAGAAAATACTTTAGCAATAAAATCTAATCTAGCCTTAGTCAAACCACATTGTAACTTAGTCAGGGGGGTGAAATCTGACCATTGCTCGCGGTTAGAATCTACAATTTTATTGGCTGTTTCAACTGGTTTTACATTCTTCCAATTATGCTCTTTAACTAAGTATTTAAGTACAGCTATAATAGTATCTTTTGATGCTGTACTCAGATTGACTGTGGGATTTGCTTCTCGCGCTAGAATCTTCGCTTGTTCAATATTTAATGGTTTTGGGTCAATGACAATACACCATACTAAATCTAATTTGGCTTGTTGAGCTACAGCATAGACAAAGTGATTGCTCACAACTTGATACTGATAGTCGCCTGTTTCTTTAACGATAATCGGAATCCAATTGCGATTACCTGCTTGCAATACGGCTTCGGCGGCTCCGGCAATGATAAACTCTGACTCAGAGCAGGGTTCTGCTGACTCAATTTTAGATAACTTCAAGTGCATTAACTTACCGATGTTCTCAGAATTACTCATACAAAAAATACTCCTTCGCTAATTTTAAGTAATATTCAGCGGCTTTTTTGTGTTGAAAAACCGCTGGTTTTCGAGAAAAAGCTGCACTTGAAACAACTTCATATTCTGGAACACTGAATATAGTTGTGTCAATCACCGTTTTTATAGATTTAGGCCAATAATAGGGTAACAAATTAGAATCGAGAATATAATTCTCTCCTTTCTTCAGTGTAATAATTGCTTTTATTTCTGCATTTGCTCTTTTGATTGAAGCCTCGCTTTCTTTATGTTTATTGAAAAATATCGGCAAGGCAATAGGGCCACCGTCCTGCCTAAGCTTCTTAACTTCCGGCAAGAATTCTTTAATAACTTTAGCAGCATTTTTTAAAGATGAAAAGTTATTGTGTTCTGTTGGCATGAGGATTACATCAGAAGCTATCACACAGCTTTTACTAAAAAAAGTCCAGTTCGTAGGTGCATCAATTAAGATGTAATCATAATTACGAACAAAAATCTCAAGCAAATTTCGCAGCTTTGCTGAACCTTTATCAATTAGTGCTTCACAATCATAAGCCATGAACTTCGATAATCCTGAATCAGATGGGATGACATCAAATACCTTAACTAATAGACCTGCTTTATCCTTCAGATTAAATGCTTGAAGAGTTTCTTTAACATTCAATGCTTCATCAACCAGGCACTGAGATAATTTAACTTTTCCCTCCTGTAAGCCTAATGAATCTGTTAAATCTCCTTGTTGTGGATCGAAGTCAACAACAAGCACTTTTTTATGCTGTTGTCGAAGAATCGCAGCCAAGTTGATTGTCGTTGTAGTTTTTCCCACGCCTCCCTTATCATTATAGATGCAAATTGTTAAAGCTTTGGGTGCGTTTTCCAGCAAGTTCTTAATTCTAGTAATAATTTTAATAATATTATCTTTGGTTATCCTCATGCAGTCAGTAGCAGGCAATACGATTTTACCATGTTTGCGGAATAGCTGGATATCTGTTGAGTTAGTGATAATACCCCATTGAGATGTTTGGCACTTAGGAGCAAGAAGATAACCTGTTATCTGTTCTTTAGCTTTTTTGTACGCGGGAGTACCTTCTGCTAAGTTAATGATGGCATTTCCTGATACTCTCCCTTTAACTTCAATGAGTAAGTATGGGTTAATCTTAGCAACTGAAAATTTATCCTCATCGTGATTCTTGCGAGCAGCAAAATCAACAGGACCCTTCCCTGTTTTAAACTGTTGTACCCACTCATCAGAGCTGAATCCAAGTGCATTTAGAAGGCGTTTGACAAATCTATCTTCGACTTCTGGCTCTTCTGCATTCTCTGAAATACTATCTAAAACTTCATTCCAGTTGATAGTTGTCATGATTTAGACCTAGATACTTAAGTAAAATCATAACGCTTGGTTTCAGTTTGTGTCATCGTTAGCTACCTCCCGATCTAGCTATATGAACAGTAAACATACTTTTGGATAAGTTATATATTTTCTAGTGCGCTTGACATTTTTGCACATCGGTGCAATTTTGGGCGAAAATACACTGAACAGGCGATCGCACTTTTTGAACAAATGATAGTACCGCAATTTCAAACCCTAGCCCTTCCCGGTAACAGCTACTCAACAGCAAGCAATTTACTCGATCGAGTAGATGGCTGCCGCCAAGAAGCAACCCGAAAGTTGCAGCAAAGCCAGAGAGGAGAAAAGGGACAATTTTTAACACCTTCCTCAGTCGCAAGTTTGATGGCGGGAATGTTTGAATTTAACTGTCCCGATATATCGCTTTTAGATGCCGGGGCTGGTATTGGTTCCCTGTTAGCAGCCGTTGTTTGCGAACTTTGCCAGCGCCCCAACAAACCGCACAGCCTGCACGTTACAGCTTATGAAATTGACCTTATTTTGATTGAATACCTCAAGCAAACTTTAGAATTATGCAGTATAGAATGTCAGCGTTTTGGGATATCTTTTACCTGTGAGGTTCGCGAAATTGATTTTATTCAAGACAGCGCCGATATGTTGCAGCCCAATCTATTTACACAAGCAGTAAAACGGGAATTTACCCATGCAATTATCAATCCTCCCTATGTCAAGATAGACGCTAAATCCCAAGCCCGAACCTTGCTGCGTTCTATAGGACTAGAAACCAGCAATCTCTACGCTGGCTTCACAGTGGCTGCTGCTCACCTGCTCAAACCAGACGGTGAATTAGTGTCGATTACTCCCCGCAGCTTTTGCAACGGTTTATACTTTCGAGATTTCCGCAAAGTCTTCCTTCAAATGATGGCTTTACGTCAACTACATATCTTTGAATCCCGACAGTTGCCATTTCGCGATGATGCAGTGCTGCAAGAAACTATTATTGTGCGCGCCACCAAACAAATAGAACAGCCAGATACTGTACTAATCACCTCAAGCAGCAGCGTGGGCGACGACTTGGTTTTGTCTCACCAACTGCCCTATACCGCCCTAATTAATCCCAAAGATTCCGAGCAATTTATTCGGATTTTACCGGATTCGGTCAGCCAGAAAGTAGCCGAGCAAATGGCTCAATTTACTTGCACCCTAGAGGAATTAGGCTTAACAGTTTCTACGGGAAAAGTTGTAGATTTTCGTGTTCGCTCTGACTTGCGGCTAAAACCGGAAAACGGTACAGTTCCGCTGATTTATCCCGCACACTTCTCGGCTGGCTGTGTTGAATATCCCACCGCAACGAGAAAGCCTCAAGCTTTAGCTGTCACGGAAAAAACTGCTGCACTCCTCGTACCTAACGAACATTATGTTTTGATCAAGCGCTTCTCGTCGAAGGAAGAGAAAAAGCGAATTGTTGCAGTTGTCTGGGATGCCAATAAAATTAATAGTTCTCGCGTTGGTTTTGAGAACCATTTGAATTACTTTCACCAACAGGGACGCGGATTAGACCTCACCCTGGCGCGGGGATTGGCCGTTTATCTAAATTCGAGTTTGGTAGATGCGTTTTTCCGATTGTTCAACGGACACACTCAAGTTAATGCTACGGATTTACGCAATTTGAAGTATCCTACTGTAGAGCAATTACTTTTACTTGGCGCTCAAATAAGAGAAATATTTCCTACACAGCGGGAGATTGATCGACTTGTCGAGACACAACTGCTGAACAATCCCAATCCGTTAGAAAATAGCCCCCTGACAATCAAGAACCGTATTGATGAATCTCTAGAAATACTTGCAGCGCTCGGTTTTCCAAAAGGTCAGCTTAACGAACGTTCCGCCTTAACCCTTCTGGCTTTGCTTGACCTCAAGCCAAAGGATGCTTGGGAATCGGCGAAAGCTCCACTTCGGGGAATCACACCCATTATGGACTTCATGGAGCAGCAATACGGTAAAAAATATGCACCAAATACGCGGGAAACTGTGCGTCGCCAGACTGTCCATCAGTTTCTAGATGCAGGTTTAATTGTTGTTAATCCTGACAGTCCCGAACGTCCGGTGAATAGTCCAAAAACTGCATATCAGATAGAAGAAACTGCTCTCGAACTGCTGCGAACTTATGACACTTCTGACTGGGAAAAGAATGTTTGCGCTTACCTCGTTCATTTTAAGGGAGAAAAATGATTGCACGGTTATCCCAAAAATAGAAATATTTGTGAGTCAGAAGGATGCTAAAATACACTGTTTATATGGCTGCCGCTGGCATCGGAATGACATATAGTGTGATGCCAAGGGTTGAATAGACCGGAATTGTCGATCGCACTCCGTAAATCAAATAAGTAACTAGGTAAAATATCTCTGCAATGGAAAAAAAGCATAACGCTGGATTGTGGGTATCAGTATTATACTTCGCTCAAGGTCTCCCTTACACCGTCGTTAATTTAATGTCGGTGATTTTTTTGAAAGGTATGGGAACCAGCAACGAACTCATCGGATTGACAAGTCTGTTGTCTTTCCCTTGGGTTTTAAAAGGTTTGTGGGGGCCAGTTGTTGATTTGTATTCCACCAAACGCAAATGGATTTTAGCAACCGAAATCATTTGTGCTTTTCTGTTTGCTTTCCTAGCTTTTGGCGTATTAACGCCGGCACCGATTATTATATCGCTTGTTATCTTTACGGCGATCGCATTTGTCTCAGCTACTCACGACATCGCTATTGACGGATTTTATTTAAACACTCTCAATAAAGACCAACAAGCACTATTTGTCGGGGTTCGCAACACGGCTTATAGAGGTGCTGTCATTGCCGGTAGCGGTTTATTGGTGTTCTTAGCCGGGAAACTGGCCGAAAACCATTTAGTCACCGGAAATACAGGCGACACCAAAATCTATCAAAACATTCCACTGTCACTTTTCGGTTCGGATTTTAGCGTGTCTGCGCTTAACTACGGATGGGCGACAGCCTTTGGCATTTGTGCGATTATGTTTGTGCTGATATATCTCTTTCAGCGGTGGTATCTTCCCTATCCTCGAAATTACGATCTGGAATCCGACACCCCCCAACAAAGAACCAGCTTTATCGAAGCATTCAAAACCTATTTTCAGCAAGATAAAATAGGTTGGATTGTGGCTTACGTTTTGATTTTTCGCTTGGGCGATGCCTTGACTTTTAAAATGGCTCCTCCATTTTTAATGGATAAAGTTGAGAAAGGAGGATTAGCAGTTTCTACGTCGGATATGGGCTTATTATCAGGTACTTTAGGGGTAATGTTTTTGTTAATAGGAGGGTTGCTGGGCGGCTATTTAATTGCTAAACAAGGATTGAAAAAATGGATGTGGCCGACGGCTATTCTGCAAAATTCAACTAACGTGCTGTATTGGCTGTTGGCAATCAATCAACCGGGGATTGAATGGGCTTATGCTGTAAACTCGATCGAGCAATTTACTTACGGACTTGGCGTAGCTGCCTATACAGTGTTCTTGATGCGGACTGTCCGCCCTGAATACGAAGCATCTCACTATGCAATTACAACGGCTTTTATGGCCGCAGGAGTGCTGATTCCAGGCGTTTTTAGCGGCTACTTGCAGGCGAATCTCGGCTATCAAAATTATTTTTTGATGAGCGCGCTGGCTGTAATTCCCGGTATGCTGACGATTTTCTTTCTGCCCCTAGAAGATGAGAAAAAATTAGCATCCATGCCCAGACCTGGACTGGACGATTTCGATTAATATCAAGTGCGATCGCTATAATTATAAGAGCCGGGCGGGGCGGGTTTACGAAGGTCTGCACTTTTTTTTCGAGATTTCGGTGAACCCGCCGTTGGAGGAATATTGATGTTTTTAATCATGGCAGAGTATAAATTGTCGGTGTTTGTTTTCCTAAGATAAAATAAGGACACAACATTGTTGTGTCCTTACCGAATATCTGTATTGCCAGCCGCCAACTAAATCGCAATAAAATCACTAGCTGTTAGCGGACTACTTGGAATGCCAGGAATACTGGCAAGAACTTCGCCATTACGGGCTAGTTCAATCGTCGTTATAAAATCCCCTGGAGTAACTCTGACTTGGTTGAAGGTCAAACCTCCACTCAAACCGATTAAATCTTGACCCTTTTGAAAGTCTACAAGTGTATCTGTACCGGCACCTGCTCCTAACACTAATACGTCGCGTCCAGCGCCACTGATTAAGAGATCCGCACCCGCTGCGCCAATGAGTGTATCGTCTCCTTCTGCCCCGTTCAAATTGTCATCCCCTTTGCCGCCTAATAGCAGATCGTTGCCGCTGCCACCGCTGATAATATCGTTGCCTTTGTTGCCGCTGAGAGTGTCGTTTCCCCCATTGCCAGTGATAATATCGTCGTCTCCAAAACCTGATGCTGTATTGTTGGCCTCGTCACCGACTAAATTATTAATTTGGGAGGGAGCTAGAGCAGTTTGCATTGCTGCAACGTTTGCTAAAAATGAGGTTCCCGGAGTGGTTCTTAATTGCTCTAAACTGCTGCGCGATTCCAACGAGGTTCCCAAGGCTGGCAGTGCAAAGTCTAAGCCAGCTAACAGTTCTAAATAATCTGAATCTGTAAAAGTGAAATCCGGGCGGCTCAACTGGTCTACAGTGATTTCTGTCTGAGTCAAGCCGGGAGGTGGAGAAGTTAACAAACCGCTTTGCGTGTGCTTGTCCAAGACAAGTAGCGGGTTGATAATCGGGTTAGTAAATGTTTGAAGAATTACTTTGCCGGGGATAAAAGCTTCTCCTCCCAAACTAACAAAATCGCCGTTAACTATGTAGTGAGTTACATTTTTTCCTGCCCCGGCTTTCTGCTTAAATGTATTGACGGTGCTCTGATCAACTCCGGGAGAATTGAAGGTGATAATATCTCCGATAGTAGATGTAAATTCGGTGGCGGCTAGTTGCGTTATGGCACCGCCCAAGCTGTGTCCAAGAAGGTCTGGTGGCAAGCGGCTGGGGTTTTTGGCTGTATCTTGACTGATTTCTGTCAACCAATTTCCTAATGCTTGTTTGTTGGCTTCAAATTGGTTGAAACCGGCGCCGCGCGGGTCTGCGTTGGCAATATCGTCTACGAGCGAATCCGTGCCGCGAAATACCAAAATAGGCGGTTTGTCTGGGGTGGTGGAAATTAAGCCGATCGCGTGAAATCCAGTTCCGGGATCGTCAAAAGTGCGATCGATTTGGTAGCCAGCAGCGGTCAAACCCGTTTGAACTAAAGTTTGAGACTGGGGGTCGTTATCTATGTAAACAACTTGCTTGGCTATAGTTTCGTAAGCGGCGGGGGAGGAGGGCATATTTTTTTATTTCCTGTCGTTTGAGGGGTAATTAGTTTTTAAGCTACTAAACTAAGTTTACTATAAACTTAGTTTATTGACCATATTAATTGGTCATTTTTAGTAGTTTTTTTGCGGCAAATTGATACAGATTTTTTAATAAAAAAAAACCTATCGCTACAAAACCCAGGCAGGTTTTGCGCCACCAAAAATACAAATTTTGAGCACCCTAAAGCTATACAAAATCTACCCGCGTAATATCGCTGGCAACTACGCCTCTGAGAGTAGCAAGAATTTCCCCAGTAACCGGGATAGTAATTAAAGCTCCGTCACCACCTTGGGTTACTCTAACTTGAGGAAAAGTTAGACCCCGCGACAGGGTAATTAAATCTTCACTATCTTGAAAATCTAAAATCACATCTGCTCCGCCGCCGGATTCCAATACAAAGCGATCGCGCCCCGCACCACCAATTAAAAAATCGTTGCCAAACTCGCCGGAAACCAAATCGTTTCCGTCGCCGCCCTCGAAATAATCGTTATCTCTGCCGCCGTACAAGAAATCGTCGCCATCACCACCGGTGATGCTGTCATTACCTCGATTGCCTCTGAGAGTATCGTTACCGCCGTTGCCGATAACTGTATCCTCTCCAGGGCCCCCCGTAGCAGTATTGTTGCGAGCGTCGCCTGATAAATAATTCGGTTGTAAGGGAGCTAAACCGTATTGCATTTCTCTGATCAACTGCACAAAAGAAAATTCTGGTGCTGTTCTCACACTCTCTGCACCGCCTCTGCTTCTGATCGCTACTGACACATTGGGCAGGGCCAAATTCATCGCAGCTATAAACTCGTTAAAATCTGAATCGTTGTTATAAGTAAATTCAGAACTGTTTAATTGTTCTACGGAAATTTGCCTCTGCAAAAAACCGACGGGCGGAGTAGTTAACAAATTTTCAGTTCGATGTTTTGCCAAAACAGTTAAGGGATTAATACTCGGATCTGTAAAACTTTGGATAAATACTTTACCCGGGATAAATGCTTCGCCAAACAAGCTGACTACATCTCCGCTGGCAATGTAGTGAGTGACATTTTTGTTGCCTGCCCTGCTGAGATTTCTCCGAAAACTGTTAAATGTACTCACTGATACTCCCGGAGAGTTGAAAGTAAAGATATCGCCGGTCAGAGATGTGTATTCGGTTGCTACAATTTGAGCGACAGCTCCGCCCCAACTGTGCCCGATGACATCTGGCAATAATTTGCTGGGGTTTTTACCAGTATTTTGACCGATTTCTGTGAGCCAATTTTTGATATTATCTTTGTTCTTTTCAAATTCTGGTAAACCAATGTCCCGCGAGTCGGAAAAGATAGCGTCGCCGTCGATGAAGTCTGTACCTTTAAATACCAGGGCGGGCGGGTTTTCGGGATTGGATGAACCGAACCCGATCGCATAAAAGTTTGTTTCTGGGTCGTCGAATATGCGATCGATATAGTAGCCATTAGTATCTAGGAAAGTCGAAACTTGATTTTGCGCGCTCGGCTTTTGATTCAAAAAAACAATTGATTTAGCTAGAGATTCATAAACAGCAGGCGAGGCACTCATAATATTATATTTTCTGTTTGTTGGTATTTGCGATCGCTCTCTTGTTGAGCTAATTGTCCAATGGTAGCAATTATAGCTGACAAGATTTGTATGGTACACTTGATAATATCAACTCAAGAATTAAGTTTTTGCGGTTATGGGTATCATTCGTCAATACATTGCTCCATTGATAGCGGTATTAGTATTTTTCGCGGCTCTGGTAGCAGTCAGTGCTCGCATCTTTTTGCCTGGTGACATGGCTGCCCCCGCACCGATTGAGGAAGCGATCCCGCAAAAGCAAGCGGCAGTAGTGAATCCAATTTTCTTGGGGCTAAATTATTCCGCTTTTCGTGTCCGCTGAGCTGATGTCTGCTCAACTAATACCGGGCTACCGGCTGCGCTCAGGATCGGGACTCGATCGGGCAAAACTGGTAAAGTTTATGCACCGGACTTACCAAGAGCTTTACCCGGATGGGGAATTGGGACATTTGGCTCAAACTGTCGAGCAGTATTTTTCTAACCAGACGCCGGTTTGGTGGGTAGAGTGCCAGAAAAACACCCAGGAAGAGGCAGAAATTTTGCCGGCGCTTCCCTCGCAGTATCTCAATCCCCAATCTCAAGCCCAAAATCTGACATCGGTTGTCGGATGTTTGTGGTTGGGAAATGCGATCGACCAAACCACCGGAGAACGCTACGCTCACATTTTTTTGTTGTACGTAGCACCGGAACATCGCCGTCTAGGAGTAGGTGCAGCTTTAGTTATTCATGCTGAAAATTGGGCGCGGGAAAGAGGCGATGGGCAAATTGGTTTGCAAGTATTTCTGAGCAATCAGCCTGCGGTGAATCTCTATCAAAAATTAGGCTATCAAACTCATTCCCTCTCGATGCTCAAATCCCTTTGAAATATAAATTCTACTGGTTTGGAATCAGGGCAAAAGTCCTGATTCATTCCAATTATGAGGACTTCTGTCCTCACTACCAACTTAAGTAACAGCAGAGATATTCCTTTGTAGTAAGGATTTTAGTCCGGATTCATCCAAATTATGAGGACTGAAGTCCTCACTAGAAACTTAGGTGACAGCAATTATGAGAACTGAAGTCCTCGCTATTAACTTAGGTGACAGCAGAGGTATTTGTTTGTAGTAAGGTACTGCGCGCGCACCCTACAATTATTGACTGCGGACTGCTGAGTGCTGACTGAGTTGCTTAGGAGCATCCTCTGTGCGGTAAAGTTTTTTTATGAACAATAACGACTACTCCAACGCCCTTGATACTGACACGGAACTGGAAAGCCCTTTGGATCATTTTGACGAATCCGAACCCCCGCTGCCAGATCCCGAGGAAATGCTGCCTTTGCTGGAATCCCCGGAACCTCAGCACCGGATGATTGCGGCGCGGGCTTTTTGCGAACTGCAGGACGATCGAGCAATTTCGCATTTAATTAATTTATTGAGAGACGGTTGCCCCTTGGTGCGAGTGAGCGCGGCTTATGCTTTGGGGCGAAATCCGAGTCCCGATGCTGTGGAACCGCTGATTTTTCAGCTTAACCGCGATTGGAACGGTTACGTTCGCAAAGGGGTAGTTTGGGCCTTGGGAAATTGCAGGGACCACCGCGCTTTGCCATCTTTAATTGATGCTCTGAAAACTGATATTTCGGCGGTGCGTTTGTGGGCGGCGAGTTCTCTGGGTCAAATGGCAAAAGTTGGTTACTATGTGGTGATTGCGGCGATTCCGCCGTTGATTGAAGCGCTGCGGGGAGATGCTGTGTCTGCTGTGCGGAGCAACTGCGCTTGGGCGATCGGGCAACTGGCACGCGAATTGCCGAATAATATAGTGTACGCTGGGGCGATCGATGGTCTGATTGAAGCTTTAGAAGAAGATGAAGATATGGGCGTGCGGGAAGATGCTAAATCTTCACTTTTGCGAGTTGGCGACCCGCGAGGTTTGCAGATAATTGAAGATCTAGAAATGGAAGGACTTTTGTGATTTAAGCGCCCCCATTACCAATTACCCACTATTAATTATGCCTTTCATCAGTGCTAAAACAGATTTTGGTTTCAAAAAAATATTTGGTTCCCCCCAGAGCAAAGACATTTTGATTAGCTTCCTCAATGCTATGCTCTATGACGCGCAGCCTACCATTGAAGACTTAGAAATCATCGATCCCTACGCCGCGCCGAGTGTTACTGGATTAAAAGACACTTACCTGGATGTTAAAGCCAAAATTACAGGCAACAAAACTGTGATTATCGAAATGCAGGTAATAAATGTAGAAGCTTTTACTAAACGGGTAGTGTATAATGCCGCCAAAACCTACGCAACTCAACTCAGACCCAGGGAAGGATACTCTAAATTAAATCCTCTGATTGCTTTAACAATTACAGATTTTATTCTATTTGAAAACACAGAAAAACTTCTGACCCATTTTGTCTTTAAAGAACTCGAAGAAAACTTCGAGTATTATAACAGAGAAATCGAATTAGTATTTGTCGAACTGCCCAAGTTTAACAAAGAACTGGAACAAGTCGAAAACCTAATTCAAAGCTGGATTTATTTTATCAAAAATGCTCCCCTCTTCGATGAAATACCGGAAAAATTTGCATCAATGCCCGAAATTCAAACAGCTTTTTCCATCGCCAGCAGAACTAATTTAACCCTTAAGGAGTTAGAGGAATTGGAAAAGCGGGAAATGTTTTTTGAAGACCAACGCGGTGCTGTTATTAAAGGGATGCAAGAAGGTCGCCAAGAAGGTCTAATTGAGGGGCAAACAGCATTAATCCTGCGTCTACTCCGGCGGCGCACTGGCGAAATCCCACCCGAAACTAAAACTCGCATTCGGCAGTTATCTCTCGAACAATTAGAGGATTTAGGAGAAATATTGTTAGATTTTACCAGTCAAGAGGATTTGATAGCTTGGCTGGAATCCGTGTCAGGATGAATTTATAAATTTTGCACTTCTGATACTAAATCCGGCTTTAATACCCCCTTCATTCTTGATTCGCCGCAGGCGGAATGTGTTTGTGTAGTAGCGGTTTCAACCGCCTAGTTGCTAATCTAATAAGTCAGGTTCCCGACGCACAATCATGTCATAAAGCGGTTGAAAGCTAAACCATCCCATGCGGTGAGACCCTACTTGCTGCTGTGTTAAACGCGCACATTCTGGCTTGATGAGAATTGGTTTTCCCGCTGCTTCGGCCATTAACTGCGCTTGACAAGAACGTTCCATTGCAATAAACCACCAAGCTGCTTCATCTACTGTTTGACCTACTGTTAACAGTCCGTGATTTTGTAAGATAATAGCTTTTTTCTCACCTAAAGTTTTGGCGATGCGTTTAGCTTCTTCGATTTCCAAAACAACTCCGGTGTAATCGTCAAATAAAGCTTGGTCTTCATAAAAAGAACAAGCATCTTGCGTCAGCGGGTCAAGCAGGCGGCCCAAACTCGACCAACTTTTGCCGTAGGGAGAATGAGCGTGGGCTGCTGCGATTACGTCGGGGCGGGCGCTGTGCACTTGGGAATGAATGGCAAATGCTGCTTCGTTTACGGGTTTATTTCCTTCAACAACTTCGCCTTTGTGGTTGACTAAAATTAGGTCGCTGACTCGAATTAAACCAAAGTGCATTCCAAAAGAATTGACCCAGAAATGGTCTAGGTGTTCGGGGTCACGGACGGTGATGTGTCCGGCTATTCCTTCGCTGAATCCGAAGCGGGCAAATAATCGGAATGCGGCGGCTAAACGCTGTTTGCGGTGGCGGCGTTCTTCTTCAAGTGAGTTGAATGTTGGGGGTTGAAAAGTGACTTTGGGGATTTTTATTGCAACCATATATTTTATTAGTGAAAAGACAGGAGGCAGAGCCTCCGAATCGGCATTCCCAGTCAGAGACTGGGAACGAGATAATTTGGAATTGTGGGACAGGCATCTTGCCTGCCCTACTGACTGGCGACTTCACTAAGGCGCAAACCTGCGATGTTTTTGCAGTCAAAGGTGGCGTTGTTGCCGGGGCGACGTTCTATTAATTCGAGAATTTGTCCGGCGGGGTTTTGCAGAAACCACTGAGTTAATGAGCCGGAGTTTAGAGGATGCTCTGATAGTGGTTTAAAGTTTTTATTTTGCCATATCTTAGCAGCATTCTGCACGTTTTCAACTCGAATCGCGACGTGGTGAACGGCTTCTAATCCTCTTTCTTGCTGGAAGCGGTCTGTTTGGTCGCCCGGTGCGTGGGGCGCATCTAATACTACTAAGCCGCCCGCTGGCATTAATAAGGTCATTAAATGCAGCCACAAGTCGGAGGGAACATTAATGTTTTCCCCACAAAAGTTAATCGGGAACAAGTCGGGGCCTTCAACTGTTTTGGCGCCGAAGGGGTAAAAAGATTTGGCGTAGTTTTCGAGTTCGGTGCGGCTAGGGAATGTGAGGACAAAGTGGTCGATCGCAACTTGTTCGTCGTACAGGTGTGTTTCAAACGTCCAGGCTGTTAAAAATTCGGGAGTGATAAATTTGGGGTTTAGTTCCAGCAAGCCATTTTTTTCAATGAAAGGTGAGTCAAAATGGATGTCAAGGTTGCGATCGAACTCTAGGGTTTTTAGATTCAAGTCTTTCATGTATCTCACCCAATGTTAAGTCCGCCAAACTGCGAATTTTGTCTACAAGCTGAAGAGGACACACATTTGGTGCGCCTTAATTCAAAAATAACACAAAATTTAATATAGGCGAGCCGATCGCGCGATCGCAACTCCCAAACTTTTACACAGCAAGTATTCCCCAATCTAAAATCTAAAATCTAAAATCTAAAATCCGATGGTTTGCCGATCGCCAAACCGGCCAACCACGCCGTAGTCCAAGCACTTTGGAAGTTGAAACCGCCCGTCACGCCGTCGATATCCAAGATTTCGCCCGCAAAGAAAAGTCCGGGACAGCGGCGGCTTTCCATTGTCTTGAAATCGACTTCTTTGAGGTTGACACCGCCGCAGGTGACGAACTCTTCTTTAAATGCGCCTTTTCCGGCAATCTGATATTCGCCTTGAACGAGTTCTAGCAGGAGGCGATCGAGGATTTTGTTAGATAAGTCAGCCCAGCGTTTTTGCTCATCAATGCCGATCGAACTTGTCAAGCGTTCCCAGAGGCGGCGCGGCACCGGAAACGGACAGCTAGAGACAATCAATCGGTGCGACAACTGCGACTTAACCGCTAGCAGTTGCTGCCGCAAAACTTCCGCATTGTACTGGGGAAGCCAATTAACCAGCACAGGTGTTTTATAATGGCGATCGTGCAAAAATCTCGCACCCCAAGCCGAAAGTTTGAGTACAGCAGGCCCGCTTAAACCCCAGTGAGTAATTAGCAAAGGCCCGCTTTGTTCTAATTTAGCTCCCGGCAATTTCACCTTAGCATTAGGCACAGAAATTCCGGCTAAATCTTTGATTCTGCTGTCTGAAATATTAAAAGTAAATAGAGAAGGAACGGGCAGTTCTACAGTATTACCTAACTCTTTGGCCCATTTATAACCCGACGGATTGCTGCCTGTAGCGAGAAGAATGCGATCGCACTTAAGTCTTTCCCCCGACTTCAACTCAATTTCAAAACTAGGGGCGGTGTCGCCGTGTTCGCCCTCTGCGGTGTTGCCCGTTAATTTCTTTACTGAAACGACTGCATCACCCGTGCGAATTTTCACGCCTGCATCCTCAGCAGCCCGAATCAAACAGTTAACAATTGTCCCCGAATCGTCGGTGATCGGAAACATTCGCCCGTCTTCTTCGGTTTTCAACTTCACACCGTGACTGGCAAACCATTCTACAGTATCGCGGGGTTGAAATCGAGTAAAAGCACCGCGCAGAGCTTTCCCTCCTCTGGGGTAATTCTGCACTAAAACACCGGGGTCAAAACAAGCATGAGTCACATTGCAGCGCCCGCCGCCAGAGATGCGAACTTTTGCCAGGAGTTGCCGGCCAGCTTCTAGTAAAGTGACGCGGGCCTGCGGGTAGGTTTTGGCACAGGTAATTGCACTAAAAAAACCCGCTGCACCGCCGCCAATGATTGTAATTTTGAGGATTCGATCGGACAAATTTTTTCTCGCTTATTCTGGTTCAAAATCGGATTTTGCCGCCCCGCAAGTGGGACAAACCCAATCGTCGGGGATATCTTCAAAGGCAGTACCGGGAGCTATGCCTCCGTCGGGGTCGCCTTCTGCTGGATCGTAGACGTAATTGCAAACTGTACAAACGTATTTTTGCATTTGCTTAACTCAATTTTTTATTGTAAGCCTATAGATTGTACTTGACAACGCAACCTAGTGCAATACCACTTTCAAAAAGTAATGAGACTTTCTGTAATTCCCAAGTCTTTACGAATTAAGTTTTGCACCATCTTCAAATCTCAAATCTCAAATCTAAAATCGTCAAAGCCTCCTGAACCGCAGTTCTAGAGGCTTGATCGTATTTTTTATTAGTTTGCTGCGATTGGAAGACTAGACTTTTGCTAAAGGCTTAGTCCAAACGCCGTTTTCATCTTCTTCGTACTGCTGGTGAATGGCATTCCAAGCGGTGTGTTCCGCTTGTATCGAGTCGTTGCTTTCATCAAATGCGGCGTTGTATGATTCCATAAAGGTTTTTTGAGCTGCTTCCGACAGGTGCGATCGCACTTCTGGAGACAAATCTGCCGGACTATTGCAGCGACCTTTGACGGCGCGCGGCAGCGTCATTTCGCTAATAGCTATCTCTTCGCCACCTGCACTTTCTAGCAAGAGTTTAAATTCGCCCGATTTATCTGCGGGAACTTCTGCCATCACGAGAAATTCGCCTGCTTCAACGCGGGTTTGATAGATAGTTGCTTTGTCTTCCGGCATTCCCAAAGCGACCAAAGCCGAAACTAGACCCGCACCGGCCGAACCTGCGATCGCGCCGCTAGCTGCACCCAACAGTACCGCACCCAGCGGGCCCGCCGAGACTACTGCACCGACAAAGGGAATAAACAGGACACCGACGCCTGTTAGCAAACCCAAAAAAGAACCGAATAAGGAACCAAAAATCGCCCCGCTTCGCAGACCGCCTAATATCACATCTTTTTTAGTAATAAAGCCGGCAATTTTAGTTTTAGATTGAAAGTTTTTTCCCATTACTGAGATGTGGTCGCGGGAAACTCCGCGATCGAGCAACCGCCGAATTACACCGTCTAATTGTTCTTCTTCCTTAAATACGGCTGAAACTGTGCGTTCGGCTAAATATTCCTCGGTCATTGTTCCTCCTTGATGGTTGGTAGATTAGCTGTGCTAGTTTTTAGTATAGGAAGACACTATAGGGTAAGCGCATCGACCCCGAGATAGAGGTCGATTAATGGGACATAGTTTGAGGCTCTATCAAAAGACTTAAGAGATTTTTTAAGTAGCGATCCCTCAGCTATTACAGATAGTTATTAACCTCTCATATAACCTTACTAATATTATGATTATATTCTCTTTTAACGGTTTAAGTTGGATTATGTATTCAGATTTTCCGGAGTCAAAATCAGCCTTTTATGCTGCTATATCCGCGTCGAGTTTGTCTTGATTCGCCAAAGAATAGGCTAGTAAACCATAAATTTGTGTTTGCGATCGAGTCTAGTGCGGTTTTTGATCGATGATTTGTTCTGGAGTCAGCCTAGCATTAACATCAATAGCAATATTTTTTACGGTAATTCGGGTTTGGGCGATGCGCGGGTGGGTGCCGCAAGTTCCCGGCGTGCTGACAATTAGCGTTCCAATCTCAACGGTAGTTGTCATCTTTACCTAGATTAAGTTAACTTTATTTTATTGTAACGCAGCTTCATTTCTACCCGATCGCATTTATCAAGGTTAATCAATGCCATTAGCACCCCTGTTTCCTGTCGTTCATCCCATCCTCAAATCTGCTTTTCCCAGATGTCTGTGGACTGGAGATATCAACAGCCGAGAGATCGCCCTCACATTTGACGACGGGCCGCACCGTCAGCACACACCTCAACTGTTAAAAATTTTAGATAAATACGACATCAAAGCTAGTTTTTTCTGGCTAGGTTTTTGTGTGGACAGGCATCCAGAAACGGCTAAAGAAGTGTACGATCGCGGACACTGGATCGGCCTCCACGGCTATCAGCATATATCGTTTCCCAAACTAAAAACCCACGAACTCAAACAAAGTTTAGAAGACACGCAGAAAGCAATTGCCAAAGCTTGCGATTTAGACCCACAATTAATCCTGGACGTGCGGCCACCCAACGGCATTTTTACGCCGCGAACATTAGAGTTATTGCAACAGTGGGAATATCGCCCTGTAATGTGGAGTGTCGTCCCGGAAGATTGGGTGCGACCGGGGGTGAGGAAAGTTATTAGTCGCATCGTGCAGCAAACTGAAAACGGATCAATTATTGTACTGCACGACGGCTATTGCGGCGGTGAAGATGTTGCAGCTTCGGCGGATAAAATAATTCCATTGCTTTTGTACAAAGGTTACAAATTTGTGACAGTCGATAGACTGTGGGAACAGACCAACATTCAAATAACAGGAAATTAAGTTAATGAAAAAAAGACAGTTTATTGCATCTCTTTGTTTGGTAAGTGCCGGATGGGCGATCGAGCTTTCTCCTGCTTCCCTAAGCGCGGAAACTCCACTTGTAGTGCAGCAGCCAGCCCCTGGCGTATCTGCGCCTGCCCTCAACTCGAAAACCCCGCAAGTGGAACTGCTAAATCCGGGAGTGGAACCACGACAGGAACTGCGTTTAAAACCAGCTATCGATGTCAAAGAAACAACTGTTATGACCGTAAAAACGGATATGGAAATATCCGCATCCGGTCGGTCTTCGCCTGGGGCTAAAATTCCAGTATCGGTGATGACTTTCGAGACAAAAGTCACTAAAATTGATCCCAATGGCGATATTCACTACGAGTTTGCTTATACTAACTCAGATATCGTCGGCGATACTGGAAATATGCCACCAGCCGTCCGAGATGCCATGCGTTCCGCACTCAAAAGCATGGTGGGAGTGAAAGGCTCTTTCATCATGGACAATCGCGGTTTTCATAAAGGAGGTGACATTATTTTGCCCGAAAAAGCTGACAACAACCTCAAACAAATGGTTGGACAAATGTCTAAATCTCTAGAACAACTAGCCTCGCCGCTGCCTGCCGAAGCAGTCGGAAAAGGAGCGAAATGGCGCGTTTCTTCTTCCTCTGATTTCAGTGGCATGAATGTGAATGACATTGCTACCTATGAATTGGATAGCTGGCAAGATGGAGTTGTGTCTCTGAATGTAAGTATAGAGCAGCAAGCCAACCCCCAAAATATTACCTCTCCCCAATTGCCTGCTGGAACTACTTTAAGCCTCAAATCTTTTAGTTCTCAGGGCCGGGGAAAAGTTACAGGGCGCTTGGATAGATTAATTCCTTTGCGCTCTAGTGTGTCTATTAGTTCAAATAGCGAAATGAGTGTTAAAAATGCTGGCAGCTCAGAAGAATCAACAATCACCACAAAAATGGCGATGGAGATGACTTTAGAGTCGAAGTAAGCTTTATTATAGGAACTAGAAAAATTAGGGACACGGCACTGCCGTGTCCTTAGTCGCCGGTTAACTTGTAATAAATGGTATTAAATCAGGTTAATATACCTGATATTATATAAATTTTATGAAAGTTTCGATCGCCAATTTGTAAGTAGAGGAGTCTGTTCTATGATTCGATCGCACAGATGGCAAGCTATCATCGGTTTACTGGTAGCCCTGGGGATAATCATCGGGAATTTAATGTTTCCGGGTCTGAATGTAGCGCCGGCAGTTGCTCAAGCCAAATTTAAGGATGTTAACGACCATTGGGCGCAAGCTTGCATTGAGGAGTTAGCACAGAAAAAAATCATCAGTGGCTACTACGAAGACGGCACTTTTCGCCCGAATCGCCCCGTCAGCCGCGCTGAGTTTGCGGCGATGGTTCGCATGGCTTTTCCCGATGCCAAAACCGTCCGCGCTCCGATCGACTTTGCAGATATTCCTACAAATTACTGGGGTTTTAAAGCAATTCGAGAAGCTTATCAGACGGGTTTTATGTCTGGATACAGTGGCAGTATCTTTAACCCCACTTTGAATATTACCCGCTGGCAGGCTTTGGTAGCTTTAACCAGCGGCTTGAAATATACACCTACGGGGTCGGCGGCTGAGATTTTGGATGCGACTTTTGAGGATGCGCGGGATATTCCGGAACTGGCCAGAAGTGCGATCGCCGCTGCCACAGAAAAACAACTTGTGGTCAATTATCCTGCTGTTAAACAGCTAGAACCTACTCGGAATGCTACTCGCGCCGAAGTCGCAACTTTTTTCTGTCAGGCGATCGCCAAACCCGGTCAAACAGCCTTAGTTCCTGCCCAATATATCGCCCAAGTTCCGGCGAATATCGGCCCGCCGAGAACAACAGAAATCTCGGAAGCGGGGAAAGTTCGGGCGGAAGTTTCTTTCGTAAAAGAAGCAGAAAATGCTAAAAATCTCCGCATCATAATTATCCGCGACGGTAAAACTTTATTAGAAGAACCAGTGCTGATTCCGACTCGCTCTCTAGTAGATAATCCCGACCAAAGAGCCAGCGAAGAAATATCAGAAGGACGTTTTTTATCGCTGCGAATCCGTGATTTGGACGGGGACAAAGAACCGGAAGTGCTGGCAGATTTAGTGTCAATCAAAAGCGGCGTCCGATGCTGCAATTATTCGTTTATTTACCGCTACGAATCGGGGGCTAACAAGTACAGTCACATCAAGCATTTTTGGGGCAATGTGAGTTACGAAATAGTCGATTTTGGCAAAAATGATATCCCAGAGTTTAAGAGTCTGGACGGCAGATTTTCCGAGGCTTTTACAAATTATGCTGATTCTCGCTTTCCGCTGCAAATTTGGCAGTACCGCCAAGGTAAAATGCAAGATGTTAGCAAACAGTATCCGGTGGAAGTATACACGAATTCTGCTGAGCTTTGGCTGGAATCTAACAAGCGTCTGAGTGAAAATGGGGAGGTGAAAGGGGTGTTGGCGGCATTCATGGCGAACAAGTATGTCATGGGCCAGGAGGCGGAAGGTTGGCAGTTGTTGGAGAGGGTTTATCAAGGGCGCGATCGCACTCAATTCTTTGGGAAGTTGCGGGAGTTTTTGGTAAGTACGGGTTATGCTAGTAAGTAGATTTTGAGGTGTTTAACCGCCGATGAACGCGGATAAACGCTGATAATATCTGTAGGGGCGGGTTTTACGAATAATATCTAATTCCTACTAACAATATTACTAAACCCGCCCCCATACAACAGATAACCCACGTCAACTATTCATCAATTTTATCGTCACATATTAATTTGTTTAAATAAAGTAAATCACTAACAACTTGTGAAGAAATACCAAAAATAGTTGCTTTTTGAAGCGCCCAGCTAAAATAAATATAAAATCTCATAAATTTAATCACTGAAAATGGTATATCCATCTGCACCTTGGAATCTGCAAGGTTATGCTGTTGAGACTTTACAATTGGTAGATGTGGCACGAGTGCGCCCCTTGGTTCCCTCTGAGTTAGAAATTGTCTCTTTATTGCCAGGAAAAACCCTAGGCGGCATTTATATATCCTCCTACGGGTTGGGTTCGGTGATGGAGTACAATGAGTTAATTGTAGTTAGCGCGATCGCCAATTATGCAGGAAAATGGGGCGCTTGGATTTCCCATATTTACGTAGACAATCCTAACTCGGTAGCCGGCGGGCGCGAAATTTGGGGGCTTCCTAAAGAATTAGCTCAATTTAGTTGGGAAGGCAGCGATTCGGTAAAGGCAGCACCGCTAGGCTACCGCGTCACAGTTAGCCAAGAAAACCGTCAACTGTGCAGCCTCAATTACAGCCAGCAAACGTTAGCCTTACCCCTGCCTTTTAGCGGAAATGTTTTCAGCGCTGACCGCAGCAATTTGTTGTTGTTTAAAGGAGGATTGCAGTCTCGCATCGGTTTGATTAAAGGCGAATTAGAAGTGGCAGAAGAAAGTCCTTTTGCCAGTTTAAACTTAGGCCAGCCCTTGCTAACTTTTGGCTCCGAAGATATGCGTTTAACAGTCGCTGCGCCGGAAGTTGTGGGGAACAAATCCCTTGAATTCAATTATTAGCTGTAAAGTGCGGGTATTCGCCGTAAACCTAAAAAAACCGAACAGCCAGAAACCCGGTTTCTTGAAGAAGCCGGGTTTCTGGCGCGGGGTATTAGTTTGATCTACTTACTAATCTTTTTGAGAACTTACGCATCAAAAGGCTAAAAACCCGGTTTCTTCTTAGATGCCTCGTTGCGGCACGCCATATTCCCCTACAAACCGGTTTTTTTTTCGTAAGCCCTATTTTTAAATGCCAGCCCCCGGAGCGGCTTCAGCACCCATTTCTAAGATTGTACCGCGAAGGAAATCAATTTGCTGCTGGAAATCCATCCCCTCAATCTTTCCTAATAAAGCTTTTCCTGCTTCGGGAAGTTGATAGTCTGGAGGCACAGGAATAATAGTTCCTTCGTCCATTCCTACTGCTAGGAAATACCAAAAAGCCAGCTTGGTTTCAGGACTCATTGAGCCGTACATCCGGCTGATTTCGGTATTGGCTTTTGAGGCAATGTCCCGCATTACTTGTAGTTGTTCTTGGTGGGGCAGAGGCTTGACTTGCTCGAACAAACCCTGAGCGATTTCGGAACCGGAAGCACCGGGAGCCGCTGGGGTTATTGACTTGCCCATTTCGGTGTAAACAAACCACAGCAAACCTAATTGGTCGTCTACACTCAACTGCTTAATATCTGCTTTTCCTTGGTCGTAAGCACTGGTAGTAAAGGTCATTCAAGCCTCCAAAATAATATGTATTGCTCAGTTTTCTTATTTGTGAGAAAACTTTTGTTTGCTACTTAAGTTAAAGTACCTAATAAATAGTGATGCTAGAATCTTGCTTAAGACAGAGATGATCCCGGACATAAGTTCGGGGAGTAAATTCACCAAAATCGGGAAAATTTGCAACCAAAGGATGAGGCAAATTTGACAAGATTGTTGTTAGCGGAGCTCATGATTAGCATTGTTTAGCCGATCGACGATCGCCTATAATCGCAACAGACCTGTATTGAGGTGGCTGTTATGTCGATCGCAACTGCTAAACGTTTCACCATAGCGGAATATCATCGCCTCACAGAACTGGGGTTCTTTGGTGAGGACGATCGAGTTGAGCTAATCAAGGGAGAACTTGTGAAAATGGCAGCTAAAGGTACCGCTCATTCTGTTTGCGAGACACGCTTGGAACGCGAGTTATTTAAGCTGCTGGGAGAACGGGCGACACTGCGAGGCCAACAACCGATTATTTTGCCGGATGACAGCGAACCAGAACCCGATCGCGCGATCGTACAAAATCGCCCTGACGACTATCTATCCTCTCA
The DNA here is from genome assembly GCF_036701145.1 of Microcoleus sp. Pol17C6. Taxonomy (NCBI): domain Bacteria; kingdom Bacillati; phylum Cyanobacteriota; class Cyanophyceae; order Oscillatoriales; family Microcoleaceae; genus Microcoleus; species Microcoleus sp. Pol17C6. The sequence continues at coordinate 21,773 of NZ_JAUBQH010000009.1, read as the reverse complement.
CCCCTGTCCAGGGGATATACTGTTGCTGATTGAGATTGCAGATTCTTCTTTGAGTTACGACAAACAGGTTAAGCTCCCCCTTTATGCTGAAGCCGGAATCTCGAACTATTGGATATTTAATTTATCACAAACTTGCTTGGAATGTTACAGCGAGCCGTATCAGAATGCCCCTGGCCAATTTGGTTATCGCAGGACGCTGATTTTTCTGCCCAACGAGTCTGTTAATCTGCCTTATTTTCACGACTTGGCGCTCGATTTATCGAGAGTGTTTCCGCCAACTATAGCATCCTGAAGGACTGTGATATTATTCCAAAGAAAATAGGCTGGCAAACAGCCAGCCTAGAATCAGGAGAACTTTATTTCAAACTCGTTGAAAATCTAGCTAAACAAACCCGAAATACCACCGACTGCTATTGCTCCAGCCAAAGCCGAAACAACCACAGAAGTCAGAGCCGTACCGAACAGCCACCAAGCAGCAGTTGCTGCAGCTTCGCGCGCATCTTCTGCTTGCTGCTTGGCCTTGTTTTTGAGCTGTTTGATGCGTTTTTTGGCTTCAGATTGCAGGCGTTCCGAGCGCAATAAAACACTGTCCCGGGCTCCTTCCATTTGGTCAACAATTCGGTGCGCGTCAGTCTCGGAAATATCGGAACGAGAACTCAGCAGGGCAACTAAAGTACCGCGATCGAACTCACCTAAACGCTCTTTAATCGCGTCAAATCCGGCCTGCGGGTCGTCAAACACTTTGCGTAAGTCCCGCTTGATGCCTTCGTAGTTGAGTTCAGGTCGATCGAGCGAATTGAGGTAATCGCGGATTTTTCCGAAAATACCGTCCATTGCTGACTGAAACTTTTCCTGAACCATTTGAACTTGTTCGACAATTTGGTTGCGGACAGATTCAATTTGGTCGGCAATTCTGTTAGCTTCCTCTTCCGAGATGTCTTCCCGCTGCGACAGCAATGCTACCAGAGTCGATCGATCGAAGTGCTTCAGGCGATCACCCAAACTTTGCATCCCCATTCCCGGCTCGCTAAACAGCAACTGCAAATCGCGTTTGATGCTTTCAGGATTGAGTTCTTCCTTGTCCGTATTCCGCAAGTAATTTTCCAAACTGCCTTGGAAATCCCGGACTGTTTTTTGAGCGCGAGATGCCAAGCGGCGGGGCGATTTCACGATGCTGCGAATCGAATCTTGCACGCGATCGATCGTCCGATTGATCTGTTCTTCGCTCAAATCTTCCCGCTGCGACAGCAACTTGACTAAAGTTTCGCGATCGACCTGAGAAAGTCTTTCCCGAAGTGCCAAAGCACCCTCTTTCGGATTTTCAAACAATTTAGTCAAATCCCGACTGATACCTTCTGGATCGAGTTCTTCCAGGTTTGTATTCCGCAGGTACTCGCCAATTTTTGCAGTAACTTCCTCGTACTGTTGCTTAGCTTTATCTGCCACTATTTGCGGCGCGTGGATAATGTTATCGCGCACAGATTCGATCCGGTCGATCGCCTGATTGATCTGTTCTTCGCTGAGGTCTTGGCGCTGTGACAGCAACTGCACCAGCGTATCGCGGTCGAATTGAGACAAGCGTTCTCTCAGCGCTTTAAATCCGGCTTCCGGGTCGTTTAACAGCGTTTGAAACTCGCGCTCGATCGCTTCAGGATTGAGTTCTTCCTTATTAGTATTGCGGAGATAGTCTTCTACCTTTTGCCGCAATTCTTGGGCTTTCGATTGCGCTTGCTCTTGCAATTCTTGAGCTCTAGAAATAACGCGATCGCGGGAACTTTCGAGCCGCCCGATTAACTGATCGGCTTCCTCTGGACTGAAATCTTCCCGCTGACCCAGCAACTGCACCAAAGTATCGCGGTTAAAGTGCGACAGGCGATCGCGCAAAGCCTCAAAACCAGCATCCCGGTCTTCCAAAAGCGCTTGGAAATCCCGTTCGATACCTTCAGGATTCAGCTCATCTTTGCCAGTCGATCGCAAATAATTTTCAATCCGGCTGCGTAAATCTTGAGACTGTTCTTCACCAGCAGCATCTCGCACGATTTCCAACACTTCTTGGCGGACACCTTCAAGCTGTTCGGCAATTTCCGTCACCTGTTCAGGAGCAAACCCCTCGCGGCGGCCCAGAATCCCTACAAAATAATCGGGATTAAACTGCTCTAACTGGCGCAAAACGGCTCCCGGAGAAGCTTCCGGGTCGTAAATCACATCCCTAAATTCCTGCTTGATTGTCTCCCGGTTGAGATGCCAAGGTTGGGTATTCAGCAAGTAGTTTTCCACATCAGCCTTACCTGTATTGAAAGGCAGCGCAGGCACTTTGTCGCCCACCTTAGAAGCCAAAGATTTAGCTTGTTCCGTCCCTTTGGCTGTCAGTTGCTGCAACTGACCAGAGATTTTTTCAACATCCAAATCAGACAAATCCGTCCGCGACAAAACAGTGCCCACAAGAGCTTCGACACCCAACTGCATCGCTCGCTTCATGCCGCTGCTGGATTCCGATTTGTTTTCCCGACTTTCCAGAATTTGAGACAGCTTGGCGTTGAGTTCGTCAGACTTCAGCAAATCGGGAGCCGCAAACTTGAGAAAATCAACCAACTCTAAATTCGGGTCTTTCTGCTCTTGCTGCTTGCCGAAAGTTTGCTTCCAAACACCTTCGAGTTGGTCAGCAAGTTGAGTTATTTCCTCTTGAGAAAAGTCTGTGCGACTCTTAACTAAATCCACAAAAGTCTGGCGGTTAACATTCTTCAGAACGTCGCTTCCGGCAAGAGATTTGATATCTGCATCGCCCAGCAACTTTTCAAATTGACCGCGAATTTCCTTAACATCTAGTTTCGGTAACTGCAAAGAACCCACATAATCTTGCAGTGTTTCGCGAATGCTATCCGGGTCTACCGCCGAACTCAATTCACGGCGGACAGCAGCCACAGAGGCCTCTACAGTGTTGACCATTTGGTCGCTAGCCATCTTGCCGCCGATCGCAGCACCGGCAGTACCCATGAGGCCTTGAACGCCTGAAAAAGCAGTTTTTATCAAGGAACCGATCATAGAACCGACGGCGCTAGAACCGAGCCACACCAGGGTTAAAAAGTACGCAGCCCAGATTACGACACCAATAATTGCCGCTCCGTCTACCGAGGCAATTGAAGTTAGTTTGACGGCCAGAAAACAAGCCAAAAATAAAGCCAGGTTAACGGTGACTAAAATCCAACCCCCGACTAAACCTTCGATTTTGCGAACTTTACGGCCTATACTTTCGGACTCATCATCATCGTCATCGTCGGGTAAAGCCTCGTCCCAATTTGATATTTTGGCTGCGATCGAGAAATTTGTTAACAGGAATTGGAAGCCGAAAGCCATGATGACTCCGGCAATTAATGCCACGAAAAACTGCGGGCTTAAAAACATCAGCCCTCCGATATCGGGGTGGTCAAATGGCACATCTATTTCTACTGGCATTTGTACTGGCATTTGTACAGGCATTTCTACTGGCATTTGGCCCCTATCGAGTTTTGGAGTGTACAGCGACATTAATAACTCGCTTTGAAACATAATTTACCTCCTTAATTTTTATGCCTAACTCGGCATAGCGAAAATTTCCCCCAACTTTTTTCTAGGGGTGTTTGTAATCTTTAGATGAGGTTTTGTTTTGGTTCGGCTTTATCTTACGGAAGCCCTTCTTAGTGACATTGGGAAGAGTGGTAACTCAGTTCTATAGTGATCTCATCCTTACTGCTTATTATGGCTCTGGAAGCTAAAAAATAAATCCGTCTAAAGTCAGAAATTACTTTTTAAGGGATTGGTAGCAGCAGAGATCGCATAAAAGTGGCAAGTTTGAGGCGGGGGCAATCCCCACCAATTATCAATAGTAGTAAAGTGCGATGTGATGCACTCTACATATCGTAGAGTACGCTACCTGGTTGAGGATTTCGTTTGATTTTTAGGCTCAAAGCTATCTAGTAATTCCGAGGGAGGGATCTGCATAAGCAGTCGGTTGCGATCGAGGGTTTCTATATCTAATTGCAGGCAATTCAACAAACATGATATCGGGTGCGTCGCAGCCTAGGCTACGAATTTTTGCCGCAGCATTTACCCTCACAGTTGCGAATGCTGCGAATACAGCCGTACTCCTCAAAACGTTGACTGTGTTTGCGAACAGTAGGATAGGCCAGTAAATTGAAAGGAATTCCGGTTAGTTTGTAAAACAATCGACCAGCAGCATGAACAATATCCCAAATTTCGCTTAAATTAGGTTCTCGAACAAATTCGCCTATTTCATCTTTTAAAGCAAGCCACTGAGATTGCACAGTAGGAGAGTGACAATTATCAAATACTGCCATACCTTTTTCGTAGTTTTGCCAAATTTTATTCATATATTTAATCAAATCCGCCTCACGTCTGATAATATCAGAAGTTAATCTGAGATTACAATCATTCGGTATTTTAAGGAAATCAGCTATGCGACTCTCTCAAATGCTTTTTGTCACCCTGCGCGAAGACCCCGCAGAAGCAGAAATTCCCAGCCACAAACTATTACTCCGTGCCGGATATATCCGGCGCATCGGTAGCGGCCTTTACGCTTATCTCCCTTTGATGTGGCGAGTTCTCAAAAAAGTCTCTCAAATTGTGCGCGAAGAAATGGACGCTACCGGCGCTCAAGAATGTCTCCTCCCGCAATTGCAACCGGCAGATTTGTGGCGAGAATCCGGCCGCTGGGATACCTATACTCAAGCGGAAGGTATTATGTTTTCCATGACAGACAGGCAGCAGCGAGAATTGGGACTGGGCCCAACGCACGAAGAAGTGATTACTACAATTGCTAAAGATATGATTCGTTCCTATCGGCAATTGCCCGTACATCTCTATCAAATTCAAACTAAGTTTCGCGATGAAATTCGCCCGCGTTTTGGGTTGATGCGCGGTCGCGAATTCATTATGAAAGATGGCTATTCTTTCCACACTAACGAAGAAAGCCTGAAAAAAACTTATCAGGATATGGCTCAAGCTTATAGCAATATGCTGCGCCGATCGGGCTTGCAATTCCGAGCAGTCGATGCTGATTCTGGAGCAATTGGCGGCTCTGGTTCTCAAGAGTTTATGGTGTTGGCAGAAGCGGGAGAAGATGAAGTTCTCTATACTGAAGACGGTCAGTATGCAGCTAATGTGGAAAAGGCTGTCTCGATGCCTGCTGATGCCGAAGCGTCGCCCTTTGCCACATTTGAAAAGCGGGAAACGCCGGGAACTGAAACAATTGATAAACTTTGCAAGTTTTTGAAATGTTCTCCGACGCAAATTGTCAAAAATGTGCTTTACCAAGCTATTTACGACAATGGCATCACAGTCTTGGTATTGGTAAGCATTCGCGGCGACCAAGATGTGAATCAGGTAAAGTTGCTGAATGAATTGACGAAGTTAGCGGGCAATTATCAAGCTAAAACAGTTTTATTTTTGACTGTTCCCGATGCAGAAGCTCAGCGGAAATGGGCTGCTAAATCTTTACCTCTCGGTTATATTGCTCCCGATCTTGCTGATGATTATATCGCTGGAAGCAAGCAGGTAAACTCTAAATTTTTGCGTTTAGTCGATCGCACTGCAGTTGACCTGACAAACTTTGTCACCGGTTCCAACGAATCAGGATACCACGTTGTCGGAGCCAATTGGAACAAAGAATTTCCGCTACCAGCAACGGTTGTAAGTGTCAGAACGGCCAAAAAAGGCGATCGGTCAGTGCACAACCCCGAACAAACCTTGCAAAGCGCCAGAGGCATAGAAGTCGGCCACATCTTCCAATTAGGCACAAAATACTCCCAAGCAATGGGCGCCACCTACACCAGCGAACAAGGCGAAGAAATGCCCTTTGTGATGGGCTGCTACGGCGTTGGCGTGTCGCGGCTAGCTCAATCGGCCGTAGAACAATCCTACGACAAAGATGGGATAATTTGGCCAGTGGCGATCGCCCCGTATCACGCCATCATTAGCATCCCCAATATTTCCGACGCCCAACAAGTAGAAGTCGCCGAAAAACTCTATGCAGAACTCAACCAATCTGGGATTGAAACCCTACTAGATGACCGCGACGAACGAGCCGGAGTTAAATTCAAAGATGCTGATTTAATCGGCATTCCCTATCGGATTGTTCCGGGTCGTTCCCTGAAAGCAGGCAAAGTTGAAGTTGTGGAAAGAGCCACTCACAAATCCCATGAAATTCTCATTGAGGAAGTAAATTCTACTTTAAAACAGTGGATTGAAGCCGCCATCAACTAAGCCTTTTTAATTGGTAAACTGCGGTGTACATCGCCCTACATTAGCACCCTACTTATAGGGCAATGTGCGGTGTGCATCGCCTACATTAGGCTCCTTATTTCTTCTTCCCTCTTTTTATCCTGAGCGAAGCCGAAGGGCCTTCTTCCTTCCGCTGCGGACTTTAAAGACAAAATGTGAAAGTTCCTAAAACTTAAAACTCGATATAAATCTGAAGCTAAATCAGTTGATTCCATTCCATGCAGTGGCGCTCGCCCAAATGACCCTCGATCTGGAGCAGGCAAGTATTGACTTCAGCAATAGCCATAATCAAGATTTCAGCATCAGAATTGGCATTAACACCGGCCCAGTTGTCGCCGGAGTAATCGGTATTAAAAAATTTATTTACGATTTATGGGGAGACACCGTTAATACCGCTTCCCGCATGGAATCTCACGGCAACCCGGGGTGTATTCAAGTCACGTCTGCAATTTATGATATATTGCAGGACAAGTATGTATTTGAAAGTCGCGGCGCGATCGAAGTTAAAGGCAAAGGCGAGATGAACACTTATTTTCTTACAGGCATCAAGTTATAGCATCAGGAAGAATGAAGAAGGAAGAATTAATATAAGAAGTCAGGTTTCAGAATTAAGAATATCCTAATCTTCGGCCGCGGTTGCTATAGTTACTTAAAAATCTAAATAACACTCAGTATGATTTCCCCAAAAAATCAGTTTTTGCGATTTCCTCAATCTAGAATTTGGCAATACTTAGCCAAAGTAGCTGCCATTGCTTTTGCTTACGCTTTGGGAGCAAAAATAGCAGTTTCAATCCCTGGCATAAATAAATTAGGTACGTGCGTCTGGCCACCCGCAGGGATTGCACAAGCTGCACTTTTATTGTTCGGGCGGCAGGTGTGGCCGGGAATAGCTTTAGGCGTATTTTTTTACGAAACTATTAATCTCAAATTCACCATAATAAGTGCAACAATTAGTGCTTTTTGCGGTTGTTTACAAGCTTTGTGTGCATTTACTTTGTTGCACAAACTCAAGTTTCGCCCGTCACTGGATCGGCTCATAGATGTAGTCAATTTAGTTTTGTGCGGTGCTGTAGTTGCCACTCAAATCAACTGTACTCTCGGCACACTGCGTCTCTGTGTAACTGGTTTAGTTGAGTGGAGCGAATATTGGCACGTTAGATGGAATTGGTATCTCGGAGATACATTAGGAGTTTTAATTTTTACTCCCCTGCTGTTGATTATATACAACCACAAACAAGCGCCCAGGTTTTCACAAAATACAGGTTTTCAAACAATTGTAAATCGAATCAGTGCGGCAATAGGCCTGGTGTTATTAGTAACAGTCAGTTGGCTAGTCTACAACTCAAAAAGTGAAAGTAATCTCTCCGGTTATCCCCTCGAATACTTGCCATTTCCCTTAGTAATTTGGGCAACCATTCAATTCGGTCACGTAGGGGCGGTTTTAGCATCTTTCATTGTATCCAGTATCGCAATTTGGGGCGGTTCTCAGGGAGGTGGTCCATTTATTGGCAAAGCGGAAAATATCAATCAGGCAATCTTATTTTTGCAGGCTTTTATGAGCGTAATTGTAGTTACATCGCTGCTGTTGGCCGCCACTGTAACCGAACGCGCCTCAGCAGAGGATTCACTGCGGCAAAGCGAAATTAAGTATCGGGAATTAGTGGAAAATGCTAACAGCATTATTTTAAAACTAGATACGGAAGGAAATATTACTTTTTTTAACGAATTTGCACAGAAGTTTTTTGGTTACGATGAAAAAGAGATTATTGGCAAAAACGCCGTGGGAACAATCATTCCCCAGAGAGATACCACAGGAAATGACTGGGCAGCAAAGTTGAGAGATATTTTGGAAAACCCAGAACAATACACGCGAACTGAAAATGAAAATATCCAGCGTAACGGCGATCGGGTTTGGGTATCGTGGGCAAATAAACCTCTGTTTGACGCAGCAGGAAACTTCGTGGGAATGCTGGCAATCGGTACGGATATCACAGACCGCAGGCGGGCTGAAATGGCTCTTTACAAGCTGAATGAAGAGTTAGAATTTAGAGTGGAAGAACGAACTAATGCTCTGAATAATACTTTAAATGCGCTGCAAGTTCAACAGGAACAATCAGAACGCTTGTTGTTGAATATTTTGCCTGAAGAAATAGCAAATCGGTTGAAGCGGGGAGACAGTACGATCGCAGATACTTTTGCTGACGTTACTGTCTTGTTTGCGGACATAGTAGGCTTTACTCAATTGAGCTCGCGAGTTTCTCCAACGCAATTAGTAGCTTTTCTGAATGACATTTTTTCCACATTTGACAACCTAGCCGAAAGGCACGGTTTGGAAAAAATTAAGACGATTGGCGACGCTTACATGGTAGTAGGAGGGCTGCCAATTCCTCGCCAGGATCACGCAGAAGCGATCGCAGAAATGGCCCTCGATATGCAGCAGGCAATTACTGACTTCAGCAATATCCACAATCAAGATTTCAGCATCAGAATCGGCATCAACACTGGCCCGGTTGTTGCCGGAGTCATTGGAATTAAAAAATTTATTTACGATTTGTGGGGAGATACCGTTAACACCGCTTCCCGCATGGAATCTCACGGGAAGCCAGGGAGTATTCAGGTAACAGAAACAACTTATCAGCAGTTGCGGGAAAAGTATTTCTTTGAAAACCGCGGCGCCATCGAAGTTAAAGGCAAAGGCCTGATGACTACTTATTTACTGAAATGCCGCAAATTGCTCTAGTAAAGGTTTTTCTCTAAAAGTAAGGGCGATCGCACTCTCAAGTGTGCGATCGCCCTCATTTTAATTTAGCCAAGTTTTTTAAAGCTTGTACAGGTTAATTCCAGCTTCCTTCGCCATGATTTCCAAACCCTTGTTTTGCAAGGTTTTAATCGCTTTTGTAGAAAGGTGCAATCTTACCCAGCGCTTCTCCTGCGGCCACCAAACCCGCTTCCACTGCAAATTGGCGTCTTGCAATTTGTGAGTGCGGTGGTGCGAGTGAGAAACTGCAAAACCGTTATTCGCCTTCTTTCCTGTTAGCTGACATTTCCGTGACATACTTCCCTCCAGATTACCGTTTTTTGCGTGCAGCATTTCATTATACCCGAAGGAAGAAGGAAGTAGGAAGAAGGCTGGACTTATCCCTTTACCAATAGAAATAAACTCTTGCTCCCCCCTTAGCAAGGGGGGGTTGGGGGGGTTAATTACATCGCACGTTCAGTCAATTTTGTCAAGACTTGATTCGATCGCTCGACAAAATCCTTCATTCCTTCAGCATCGAAACCCTTCTGGGCCATCAAAGCCAAGTCGTAAACGTGGTGACAAATCATACTCGCCAACTGAGCCGACGGAGACTCCCCGCCGCCTTGAATAATCGCACCCTGACTCAAACTAGCCAGATTTTGAATCAGCGGGTGAGAGGTATTCACCAGCAAAACGTGTTCTTCGGGGAATTCGGCCGCTTGCTGCTGCAAAAGCGCCGTCATGTCGCGCATCCGGCGCAAAGCTTCCGGCAAAAGTACGATCGCAGGTGGCGTCGCCTCCGCAGAGTCAGACTTCAAAGCTTCTGTGCGAATGTTCACTTTCGGCTTATTGAGAGCTTTTTGGAACATCTCTTTAACTTGTTCGCTGCGAGTCTTATTCGTCGCCGGATCGACAATTTCTGCTTCTTTCTCTTTATCAATTAGGGTTTCGTCGATGTCGGAATCAACCCGCGAGAATTTGACATCTGAGTATTCTCTTTCCAAGAAGCTGATAAAGTGCGTGTCGATGAAAGAATCCATAAACAGCACTTCTAAACCTTGGCTTTTGTGCATTGCCACGTAAGTTGCTTGAGATGCCGGATCTGTACAATAAAACACGCGATTTTCGTGGCGTTTTTGATTGCGTTCCAAATACTCTTTTAGAGTCGTGTAAGGCTGCGTGGAAGTAGAATTTTCCGACTTCGGAGTGACATCTTGCCACAAATCTCCTTCCTCAGTTTGCACCTGAACTTCTGGCGTTACAGTTTCTGGCTTGTCCGCTGTTGGCTCGTAGGTGCTGCGGTAGATTAAGATATCTTCGACTTGCTTTTTGAACTTGTCATCGTTGAGAGTTCCAAACTTGACAAAAGTGCCGATATCTTGCCAGCAGCGAATGTATTCGTTGCGGTCGTCGCGGTAAAGTTCTTTCAGGCGATCGCCCACTTTTTTCGCAATATAATCAGCAATTCTCCGCACCGTGCGATTGCTTTGCAAAGAACTGCGAGAAACGTTCAGTGGAATGTCGGTACTGTCAATGACTCCCCGCAGCGGCATCAAGAATTTCGGGATAATTTCTTCGCAGTGGTCGCTGACAAAAACCTGGTTGCAGAATAGCTTAATATTGCCTTGGGTAACATCGACATCTGGGCGCAGTTTGGGAAAGTAAAGAATCCCGTTGACAATGAAAGGATAATCTGTATTCAGGTGTACCCACAACAGCGGCTCGTCTTGGAACGGGTAAAGGTAGCGGTAGAGTTCCAAGTAATCTTCTTTTTGCAAATTGCTGGCTGAGTCCCGCCAAATTGCTTTGTGCTTGTTGAGTTCCTCTCCCTCAAATTTGATGGGAACTGGCATGAAATCGCAGTAAGTTTTGATTAACTGCTTAATGCGAGTCGGTTCTAAATATTCTTCTTCTTCGTCTTGGAGGGTAAGAGTAATAGTAGTGCCGCGTTCCGTGCGGGAAGATTCTGATAGTTCAAAAGCGGGAGAACCGTCGCAAGACCAGTGTACGGCTTGGGAGCCTTCCTGGTAAGAAAGAGTATCAATGTCTACTTTCTTCGCCACCATGAAAGAAGAGTAGAAACCCAGACCGAAGTGACCGATAATTGCGTCCTCGCCGCTGCCTTGGTATTTTTCAATAAATTCTTCTGCGCTGGAGAAAGCGACTTGGTTGATGTATTTTTTTACCTCATCGGCAGTCATGCCGATGCCGTTATCGGAAATTGAGAGGGTTTTGTTATCTTTGTCGATCGCTATGTTGATTTGCGGTTCGCCCATGTCGCCGCCGTATTCGCCGGAACGGGAAACCATTTTGAGTTTGGCAATGGCATCGACGCCGTTAGAAATTAGTTCCCGCAAGAAGACTTCGTGGTCAGTGTATAGCGACTTCTTGATAATCGGGAAAATATTTTCGGTATGGATTGAGATTGTTCCCTGTTCTAAAACTGTCATAATTTTTCTCTCTGATGACTGCTAATTGCTGAGAAATAGCTATTTAATGATTTTCGGCGATCGTGCTCTCTTCTGCAAAAGGGATTACCACAAAAAGATGATTCGGTTTTCCCCACATCTTGCACAATTCTCAATCAGCCTTTCAGGGGCGGGTTCTCGTCTCCAACCCCTACTCCCCACAAGATAATTAACTTTTTGTGGAACAGGCCGAAAAGCCTGTTAAGCGAACATGGTGCAAGATGTCAGTTGCCCTCACATAGTAGCTCACAAAGGCAACTGCAGGAGAAAGGTGCTGCCGGAACCCAATTCGCTGCGGGCGCTGAGGCTGCCGCGGTGGGCGCGGGCTATGGTTTGGGCGATCGCCAATCCCAGTCCCGAACCGCCCGTATGGCGCGATCGATCGCTGTTGACTCGGTAGAATCGATCGAATATTCGCTCTAAATCTGCCGCCGCCATCCCAATACCGGTATCTTGAACCTGAACGATCGCCTCTTGGTGGCTGCAATCTAAAATAACTGTTACTTTCCCGCCCGCCGGAGTGTATTGAATCGCATTAACAATTAAATTAGCAACTAAGCGATAAAGTTGGTCGGAATTGCCGACAACATTTAATTGCTGGTGCACTCGCACTTCGGATATTAACGCTACCTTAGAAGCGATCGCCATTGCCGCCAATTCCTCGACTAAATCGCTCACCAAGTCATTCAAACAACACAATTGAGGGCGATCGCGTATCGCCTGATTATCCATGCGAGCCAGCAGCAGCAAATCAGCAACTAACTGAGTTAATCGTCGGTTTTGGCGATCGATCGTCCGCAAAATTTCCCGCGCTTCTTTTTCATCTAATTGAGGCGTCAACAGCGCCGATTCTACAGTCGCCTGCGAAGCCGCTAAAGGCGTCCGCAATTCGTGGGCTGCATCCGCTGTAAACTGTTGGATTTGTCGGTAGGAAGAATAAATTGGTTTCATAGCCAATCCTGCCAACAACCAACTAGCAAAGCCTATCAAAATCAATGCTGTAGGCAATCCTAATTTCAAAACCCATTTCACTGTACTGAGATAATCATTGAAGTCTTGCAGGCTCCGCCCAACTTGAAAATATCCCCAATCTTGCTGTGTTTGGGTGTGTAGCGCTACAGAAATTTGGTGGTAAACATTGCCTTTGGTGTCAGTTATTGTTTGCCAGTATTGGGAGTTAAATTCTGGGGGTAATTCTTCGGGATAAGCGCCTGCAGTAGCAATTAATTTCCCGGAATAATCAAATAAACGAATATAGTAATAGCCTTGGTTGATAGCGCTTAAAATATGGCGGCTTGGCAACTGTTCTTTAATTCCTTTAACTCCAATTAGCCGGAGGTTGGGCAAAAGTTCGTTTACTATTGGCTCCAAGCGTCCGGGCTGCTGCAATTTGAGTTCTAGGCTGTCGTGTAGCGTCCCCGCTACCGATTCTAATTCTCGGTCTATGGCTACCCAGTGAGCGTGGGCGATCGCCTTGTATACGCCAAATCCCAACAAGCTTAAAATCAAACCCATTACAGCCGCATAGGAAATGGCTAATTGCCAGCGAGTTCGATTAAATAGTTTATTTTGATTCACCTTTCATATCTTGCTAGTAATTGGTAATTGGTAATTAGTTGAAAATGATATTTTTTTACCTACCACAGAGAACGCAGAGGAGGACAAAAGAGAGAATAAGCTCTTAAATAATCAGGTTTATGACACCCGTGTCTAAATCCTATTAAAATAAAAATTTCCAGGTAATAATACATTTTTTATATTTGGCTTTTATGCCCAATCCTCATGTTTTATGAGTTCTGCATATTCGCTTATTCCGAGTTCCGCAAGTTGTCGGTCTTCTTCGGCAAATTCGCCGTAGAGTGCAGCTAAGTTAGTTTCATCGATTGCTGGAATAGTAGCTAATCGGGCACGGAATTTTAGGAAGGCAATAAATTCAAATACTTGTTTGAGTTGTTCTAGATCGAGCTTTTCTAACTCTTGTTGAATTAAATCTTTCATAGCAGTCATTTTTACGATCGAGTTTTCTATATTATAGCCACATACTGGAAACGAGATATAATCCGCCCGCTGTTGCCCCTACAGCTTTAATTTCTCATGCGGTATCCGACGCCGTGAACGGTTTCAATTAAATTCGCGCCGCCAACAGACTCAAGTTTGCGGCGCAGCAAGCGCACTTGAGCTGCTACCACATTGCTAAAGGTATCTGCACTCGCCTCCCATAGCTGATTCCGAATTTGGTCAGTGGTGATAATTTGGTTGGGATGTTTCATAAAGTATTCTAGCAGTTGAAACTCTTTGTTTGTTAGAGAAATTATCTGGCTGTTGCCACTTCGATCGAGATGGCATACTGTTCGATTTCCGCAGTCCAAAACTACATTTCCTACCTGTAGCTGTTTCGGTTGAATTTGGGGCGATCGCCTTTGCAATGCCCGCAATCTTGCTAACAGTTCCGCCATCCCGAACGGTTTAACTAAATAATCGTCAGCCCCTGCATCTAGTCCCGCAACTTTATCTTCCATACGGTCTTTTGCTGTCAGCATCAAAACGGGCAGGGCGCTATTTTTAGCACGCAATCTCCGCAGCAGTTCCAATCCTGACAATCCTGGTAGCAACCAGTCAAAAATAGCTAGGTTATATTGCGTCCACTGACTGTCTAAATATTCCCAAGCTTCACTGCCATCTAGGGCCCAATCAACTATATATTTTTCCTGCTTTAAAGTGCGATCGATCGCTTTCCCTAAATCTGGCTCATCTTCAACTAGCAAAACTCTCATAACTCTAATTTATAGCGGTAAATCCTTATACATTGTTAGCGATCGGCAGCATCTACCCCAATCTTTAAGCTCACATACTGAGATGAAATCAGCATGAAATTTTCCGAATTCGCAGAAAAAGAGAACAGTTGACAATAATTGACAACAAGCTGGTAATGTCTTATAATCGACCACGAGTAAATTTTTGAGAAAATTTTTCAATAAGTTATGACAGATTTATCCGATCGTCCCGCCATTAAAAAGGCTGGGCGCTGGAGTCGCCGTCAACTGCTACAGCTAGGAATAGCTGGGGCTGGGGTAGCGGGCGGCGCGATCGCACTTCAAAACTTGACTCGCAAACCGACATCAGCCGCGAGAATACCGCCCATCCCCGCAGATGCACTCACCGTCAGCAATATTAACCCGATGCAAATTGCGCGGGATTTTGATTACGGCACGGTGACGCGCGAAAACGGGCGCACGGTTCGGGAATTTCGCCTGGAAGCTAATACTTCGATCATCCAACTTAACAGCGCCGTCGCTTTCAACACCTGGAACGTGAACAATCGCGTGCCGGGGCCGACATTGAGGGCAACTGAGGGCGATCGAATCCGCGTCATTTTTTATAACAAAGCCGGACATTCTCATTCGCTGCACTTTCACGGCGTTCATACCAGCGAAATGGATGGCGTTAAACCAGTGAAAAACGGTTCGGTATTTATTTATGAATTCGATGCCAATCCTTACGGATTGCATCTATATCACTGCCATATTGAACCCGTAACTCGCCATGTAGGTAAAGGACTATATGGAATGTTCATCATCGATCCGCCAAAACCCCGCCCTCCCGCCGATGAAATCTTATTAATCATGGGAGGATACGACGTAAACGACGACGAAAAAAATGAACTTTACGCTTTTAACGGGTTGCCCAATTATTACATGAACAACCCGATCCCTATTTACAGAAATCAGCTAATTCGGCTGTACGTTCTCAACCTGATTGAGTACGAAGCGGCAGTAACCTTCCACCTGCACGCCAACTTTTTTGACGTATATCGCACGGGAATGACTTTAACTCCCAGTGAAAGAACCGATGTAATCACAATGGGAGTAGCTGAACGGCATATTTTAGAATTTACCTACGGCTACGCTGGAAAATTTATGTTTCATCCCCATCAAGATGCGATCGCCGAAGCTGGCTGCATGGGTGTATTTGAAGTCATCACTTAAACCACATCCTGCTACCAGGGTGCGCCGATTCAAATAAAGTATGAAATTATTTGACAAGCTTGATCGCAAATAGGTAGAATGAATAGCTCGCAAATAATTGAGAATTATTCTTAATAACTTGCGAAACCAAATGCACATAACGTAAAAATTAGCAACTGCCATGTTATCCACATTTCGTTTATTACCTAGAGTCACTGCTACAGCAATCCTCGTTGCTCTAGCTGGTTGCGCTTCCCCCACAGCCAGCAACACCGACAGCACACCCTCACCCGCTGCCACAGCCAGTCCCGCATCCACAAGCGGTCACAGCGGGCATCACGGCGGCAAAAAAGGCGGCATCAACATCAATACTGCCATTCTTTCAGAGTTAGATAAACTCGAAGCCAAGTTAGGAGTGCCGGCACTTTCTAACAAAATTCAAGCCAGCCGCCCTTACGGAAAAGTCGAAGAATTGGTTTCAAAAAATGTCATTACTCAAGCGCAATTCGACCAAATCAAAGACTTGGTAACTATTGAAAATGTGGTGCTGACAGGCGAACCCAAAGATGTAGACTACATGACTAAACTTGGCTTGATGAAAGGGCATCTTTTCGTAGCCCAAGAACTCTTGGATCAAGGCAAACCAGACCAGGCAGAACCGCACATCGGGCATCCAGTAGAAGAAATTTATGCCGATGTGGAAGATCAGCTAAACGAGCGTAAAATTCCTGAATTTAAGGCTACTTTAATTAAATTGCAGGATTTAGTTAAAGCGGGTGCAAAAGATCCGGCTCAAGTGAAGGCGGAATTTACCACATCAATGCAAGCAGTTGATGGAGCAATTGCCGCCCTTCCCGAAACGCAGCGAAAAGATCCGAAATTCGTGCTGCAAGTGATTAACGGCTTGCTGGATACAGCTAATTCCGAATACGGAGCGGCAGTTGCTAACGGCAAAATTTCCGCAATTATTGAATATCAAGATTCGCGGGGTTTTGTCATGTACGCGGAAATGCTATACAAAGATATCGCCGAACAAGTGGCTAAAACCAGCCCGGAAATTGACAAAGCAATTGTTGCCAACATGGCTGAACTGAAGACAAATTGGCCAACGGCGATCGCACCCCCCGCCCCTGTAAAAACCACCGAACAAGTCAACCAGCTAGTTAAAACGATCGAAAGCGACAGCCAAAAAGTTCTCAAACCCGCATCTTAAAAACATCACTCTCATCAAGAGCGGTAATTGGTAAATAATCTGCCAATTACCTCGCTCATTAACCACTCTCATTCCCACCATAAAAAAATGAATTTTGGCGAAGCATTGCCCACATTTGTAATTACTCTCCGCGAAGGAGTCGAAGCCGCTTTAGTTGTCGGAATTGTTTTAGCTTGTCTCAAAAAATCAGGACAAAGTTATTTAAGTCCTTGGGTTTTCGGTGGTGTTGGCGTTGGACTTATCGCCAGCGCTTTGATAGGTGTACTGTTCGGCTGGACGATTCAAATTTTGTCCGCATCCAATCAGCCTTTTGCACCGATTATGGAATTGCTGCTAGAAGCAATCTTTGGGCTGATAGCGATCGCAATGCTGAGCTGGATGCTGATTTGGATGACCAAGCAAGCGCGATTTATGAAAGCCGAAGTCGAAGGCGCTGTAAGTGCTGCTTTAACGCAAAACTCTCATGCCGGTTGGGGCGTATTTAGTTTAGTTTTTATTGCTGTTTTGCGCGAAGGGTTTGAAACTGTTTTGTTTGTCGTCGCCAAGTTTCAACAAGGCATTATTCCAGCCCTCGGCGCTTTGGGCGGGATTCTCTCAGCCACCGGACTTGGTGTCCTGCTGTTTAAATGGGGAGTCAAAATTAATATCCGCCTGTTTTTCAAATATATGGGCATTTTATTGCTCTTCATTGTAGCGGGTTTAGTGGTATCTACTTTGGGACTTTTTGACAGCGCGATGAATACTTTATCGCAAACAAATCGCGAATCAGCAGCACTGTGTTTCTATTACGAAAGATTTACTAAAATCCACTCTTGCATTCTCGGGCCGATGGTCTGGAATACCTCGCAACTGCTTCCCGAAGACAAGTTTCCAGGTTTGTTGTTGAGTGCGCTGTTTGGCTACACGGATAAGCTCTATGTCGTGCAGGCGATCGCCTATTTGATGTTTTTAGGTACTGTCGGTGGCATCTACTTCCAAAGTCTGGCAGGTAGAGTTTTCTTCCCATTCAAAAAAACTCAGGCAACGAAATAGGAAATAAAGTGCGATCAAAACGCGATCGGCTTTGTAGTCGAAATGCAGGAGGCAGTTGTTTGTGGCTAATAACTAATGCGCCCCTAAGTTAGAGCGCATTAGGAAATCAGCTATCTATTGATTGAATGTAAAACGACCGTCAACTTTTTCTCCGTTAATATCCGCAGTAACTTTCACGGGATAACTTCCTGCATCTTTGCCGGGAAACACCACAGCGTAATGTTTGCCCTCAGCATCATACTTGAGAGCTAGAGTTTGCTGCTTTCCATTCGCCAACTGCACTTGAGCTGTCACTTTAGCGTTAGGAACTGGTTCCTTTTTCTCCCCTTTTTGCACAAAAACATCTAAATGAGTTCCGGTAGCTTCTTTTTCCGGTACAAACTCTAAATAGTAAGCTCCCGACTTTACAACTTGCCCCCCTTTAGTTGCGGTTGCAGGAGCAGTGGCGGGAGTAGAAGACGCAGGTTGAGAGGCGACAGGAGGGGATGCTGGAGTGCTATTTGGATCGCTTCCTTGGTCGCCTTTACTGCAAGCTCCCAAAAACAGCAATCCGACACTACCTAAAATAACTAAGCTAGACTTGAGCGATTTCATTGGTTTGACTCCTTGTTGACGGACAATAATTAGAAAATATCACACATTAAGTACCTTACCGTCTTCAATAACTGGCTGAGGTTTTTGAGGTCGTAAAAATGTCCCAAATTGAGCATACAAAGCTGGCAAAACTAACAGAGTTAGTGCTGTAGAAGTAAATAAACCTCCTAAAACTACTACTGACAGCGGTTGGAGGATTTCCTTGCCCGCCCCGCCTTCAAATACTAAAGGTGCTAAACCCAAAGCTGAAGTTAAAGCGGTCATCAGGATGGCGTTGAGCCGTTCCATCGAACCTTTAATAATTGCTTCCTTAAAAGGCATTCCTTCGGAAAACTTAGAGTTGTAGTTGTCTACTAAAAGCAAGCCGTTACGGGTAGCAACGCCGAATAATGTGACAAAGCCAACTAGGGAAGCTACAGAGATAATGCCGCCCGTCAAAGCTACCGCAATTACTCCTCCCACTAAGCCGATCGGCAAATTAATCATAATCATAGCAGTTGAAGGAATGGACTTGACGGACAAGTACATCAATACTGTAATTACCAAAAAGGCGATCGCACTAAATATCATAATATTTTGCGAAGCTCTTTGCTCGGCTTCAAATTGACCACCGTACTGGATAAAATAGCCAAAAGGCAACTGCACCTCTCGTTTGACTTTAGCTTGAATTTCATTCACAACCGATCGCAAATCCCTACCTTTAGCATTAGCAGCCGCCACAATCAAGCGAGAAACATTCTCGCGGTTAATCGTATTTGGACCCGTACCGTATTTGACAGTCGCAACTTGGGCAAGGGGAATCTTGTTGCCGCTTGGAGTATCAACCAACAAATTCTGAATAGTTTCTAGATTCTTTCTGGCTTCAGGCTGCAACCAAACAACTAAGTCAAAAGTTTGCTGCACCTCCAAAACTTGAGAAACAACTTTGCCGTTTAAAGCTGTCTCAATTATTTCAGAAAGCTCTCCGATTTTCAAACCGTATCTACCCGCCGATTGGCGGTTAAACTTAATTTGAATTTGTTGCACTGGCACCTGCGGTTCGAGTTGCAAATCCACAATTCCTTCAACTGTTTTCATTTGCTCTTCAACTTTGGCACCGATGCTGCGAAGCTGATCCAAATCCGGGCCAAAGATTTTGACAGCAATCTGACTCCTGACACCAGATAAAACCTCATCCATCCGGTGAGAAATAAAACCGCCGATATTTGGTGCAACTCCCGGCAATTTACCAAACTCCTGCCGCAGCGCTTCCAAAGTTTTCGGCCTGTTTTTCATGCCCTCTTCGCTTAAACCAATATCAATGTGAGCCAAATTAACTCCCGCAGCATCAGCATCACCCGGAGCTCTGCCCGATCGCACTTGCACGTATTCAAACCTGGTATCACTCTTAAGTGCATCTTCAATAGCAAAAGCCGCGCTATCTGTTGTCTCCAAAGACACGCCAGGATAAAGCATAATAGTATTCACCAAAGTTTGCTCCTGAAACTCCGGTAAAAACACCCGTCCAAAGGAAGGCAAAATAATTAATGCAGCCACCATGCTAGCAGCAGCTAAAGCTAAAATAATCCGCGAATAGCGCATTGACAAATTTATCAAAAAATGATATACTTTCTTGCAAAATCTCGGCAGCCAAGGTTCCGCAGCACTCATGCGTTTGTTAGGCAACAAGATAGCGCAAAGGGCCGGAGATATTAACAGCGACTCCAGACTAGAAATCACCACAACTACCAGATAAGTAATTCCCATAGGCGTAAAAATTCGACCTTCTACACCGGGCAAAGTAAAAATTGGCGAAAACACCACAATGCCAATAACAGTCGCTCCAATTAACGAATCGCGCACCTCTTGACTGCCATCAAAAATCACATCCATCACCGGGCGCGGATGAAGAGAAGACGTATTTTCTCTCAAATTGCGGTAGGTATTTTCGGCATAAACGATCGCATCGTCGATCGCAGTACCGATCGCCACCGACAAACCCCCCAAAGTCATCGTATTCAGCCCCAGCCCCAGCCAATACATCGCCAGCAGCGCCAACAGCCAAGTCAGAAAGAAATCCAGCAAAACAACCGCCAGAGTGCGCCAATTCATCAAAAACGGGATGAGAATAAGGGTGACAATGATGCTGCCTTCAACTAAAGCCGATCGCACATTCTCCACCGAAGAATTGATATATTCTTCCTGTCGAAAAGTCACAGTAACTTTGATATCTTTGGGCAGAGCTTGCTGCACCTCAGCCATTGCTGCCTCAACCGCTTTAGTTACCGTCGGAGTATCAGCAACTGGCTGTCTGTTTACCATCACAATCACAGCTTTTTTGCCCTTAAAACTGCCATCACCCCGCTTGATAGCAGCCCCAATCTTGACATCAGCCACATCAGCAATTCTGACGGGCGTTCCGTGGCGAGAGTCGATCGCCGATTGCTGCAAATCTTCCAGAGACTCAATCCGGCCCACCCCCCGGATTAAAGTTTCTCGATCCGGCGTAATTAAATACCCCCCTGGCGCGTTAACATTCGCAGCCGCCGCCGCTTCAGCTACTTGCTGCAACGACACATTAAATGCTTTCAACTTAGCAGGTTCTACTAATACTTGATACTGCCTTTCTTCGCCTCCGTAAGCCACCACTTGAGCAACCCCAGTCACTGCCAAAAGGCGATTTGTGACTTGCCAGTCAACCAGACGGCGCACTTCCATCAAAGAAGTAGTTTCCGAGGTAAAAGCATAGGTAATAACAGTACCCACAGGAGAAGTTGTGGGAGAAATTTGCGGTGTTTCTACCCCAGCCGGGAGTTTGCTTTGCGCTTGCTGCAACCGTTCTGTTATCAACTGCCGCGCTTGATAAATTTCAGTTCCCCAATCAAAGATTACCTTAACCGCAGAAAGACCCACAGCCGAAGACGATCGCACTGCTGTCACCCCAGGAGTTCCATTAATCGCACTTTCAATTGGCAGTGTTACTAAAGACTCAATTTCTTCCGGCGCGAGCCCCGGTGCTTCCGTCTGAATTTCGACTTGCGGGGGTGCAAAAGGAGGGAAGACATCAAGCGACATTTGGGGGATGATATACAATGTCCAAAGACTAACAATAATGGTAGCGATAACAACTAGCCAGCGGCGGTTTATTACCCATCTAAGAATAGTGCTGAACATTTTATTATCTTGGAGTTAATAGATACATACTTATGCAAACTCAATTGCTATATTCACGCAATTGTTTACTTCAAACTCTTGACTTCTGTCTCTTGAGTTTTAACGTGATGGTTGTCATTGTGTAACAGCAGTTCATTGTCTAACGCCGATGCAGAGCTGGAAAAACTATTGTTTCCGGCATTGTTTCCAGAATCCGCTGCTATTGCTGGCAATTTGCGTCGATTTCCCCACAACACGCCGGCTGTGAAAGTCAGAGATGCGATCGCAACTCCTCCCCCTATTCCCGCCCACCATAAAGACACGGGTAAATTATTAAAATTAACCTCTGTTAC